>JAFAQP010000067.1 GCA_019246385.1 Patescibacteria group bacterium
TCCTTCGTAATGTCCTATCGCGACGCGCGCAGGACGGATGACCTTTCCACGCAGTACGTAACCTTTCTGGTGGACCTTGGTGACCGTATTATCCTCCTCCGGGCTTCGGACTGCAAGCGTTTCAACCGCTTCTTCACGTACCGGGTCGAATATTTCTCCGAGCGGCGAAAATGATTCGACGCCGTTCGTTGCAAGCGCAGAAAGGAGCTGGGCATGGGTGTTTTGTATGCCCGCAAGCCAGGGCTCATCGCCTTCGGCCGACGCCAGCGCGTGATCAAAGCTGTCGAGAACCGGCAAAAGCGAGATAAGCAATTTCTCGGCTGCATAGAGCGCTTGGCTTACGCGCTCCTCTTCCGAGCGCTTTTTTGCATTGACGTAATCGGCTTTCGCCCTCTGCCACCCTTCTAGATATTGCTGTTTTTCCCGATTCGCTTGAGCGAGTTCTTCCTTCGTTTTTGCAAGCTTTTTTTTGAGCGCTTCTGCCGTCGTTCCGCCTTCCTCCTCTGTTTCCGGCTCGAAAATTACATCATCCGCATCCGGCATATGGGTATTATGCCGAAAAAAAATCTTGCGTCAATTCAACGCTAGAGCTATCGCTTGCTCCACTGGCCGCGTTTGCGTGCTTTTTTGAAGCCGGGCTTGCGTCGTTCCTTCGCACGCGGATCGCGTTTTAAGAATCCGAGTTTTTTCAAAGGCGTTCGCTTCGCAGCATCAAGCTCAATGATGGCGCGGGCTATACCGTGCCGCACCGCTTCGGCTTGACCGGATATGCCGCCTCCTTTTACGACGACAGTGATACCAAAGGCGCCTTCCACTTCTTTTAACGGCGCAAGCGCGATATTTAAAAGCTCATTCGTCGAAAAGTAACTTTCTCCGGGCTTGCCGTTGACGGCGAGCGAATGCTTTTCAGCTGGCGTGAGGCGCACGCGGGCGGATGCGGTCTTTCTTCTTCCGACTGTCTCGACGTAACGCGCCATAGTTATTCCTTAACGATTAATCTCTTGAGCATCCCGGGGCGAAGTTTGTTTTTCGGTATCATTCCGCGAACCGCGTGTATAACCACGCCTTTATAACCTCTGCGTTTTGAAAGCGCTTCCAGCGTTTCAAATTTCAACCCTCCTTGGTAACCCGAAAATCTTGCATAGGCGATGCCAGTGCGGTGCTTTTCCGATATGAGAAGCTTTGAAGCATTCGTTATTTCGACGGTGACGTCAGGAGCCTTATGGCGTGTGAAAGTAACCGAATTTTTTCCCATAAGAAGCGACGCCGCTTCAGAAGCAAGACGGCCGAGCTTTTTTCCTTTGGCATCAAGAACGTATTTTTTGATTGTAGCGCTGGTTTTCGGCATATTATTACTTCACAAATTCTATGACAGCACTCTTTCTTCCATCCGAAGCGCGCTTCACGACTTTGGTTATGCGCGTGTAGCCGCCCGAGCGGTCTTTAAAACGGGGCGAGAGAGTGTCAACGACTTTTTTTGTGATGTTTTGCCTTCCCCCAAGCGCGGCCGAAATCGAACGCCGCGCGGCAGGCGTACCTGATTTGCCTTTAGTTATGAGGGATTCAATGAAAGGCCGTAGCTCTTTGGCGCGCGCTTCGGTCGTAAGCATGCGTTCCCGAAGGATGAGGGCTTCAGCCAAAGAACGCATGAACGCGACGCGTACGTCACGCTTCCTGCCGAATGTCCGTCCTTTTCTCGAGTGCTGCATGATGCGTTAGCTTTTCATCGTTATGCCGAGGCGCGCAAGAGCTGTTTGTATCTCCGTCACCGCTTTTTCCCCCAATCCTTCGAGTCCGAGAAGATCTTCCGTGCTTTTACGGCTCAAGCCGCCAAGAGTGCGTATGCCTGCCGCCGCGAGAGCGTTCTGAGTTCTCGTCGAAAGATCGAGCGAATCAATGCGGGTCTTCATAAGGTCCTCGCGCGCCTCAACGCCCATCTCTACCGCTGCCGCTTCGGTCTGCTGAGGTTCGTCTTCCTTGAATCCAACGATTGCTTTCAATTGCTGGATCATGATCGTTATGGAATGTTCTAGGGCTTCACGCGGCGTGAGAGTACCGTCCGTTTCGATCATGACACGCAGGCGATTGAAGTCGGTACGGTCTCCGACACGCATGTTCTCAACTTCATAGTTGACGCGCCGGATGGGAGTGAAAATAGCGTCAACGGCGATCGTGCCAATATCTACGCGGTCTTTCTGGGTGATCTCTTTTGGGACGTATCCGAGCCCCGTGTCAACGGTCAGCTCTATATCGACTTTCGCGTTCTTGTCCGTTATTTCTAGGATGTGCTGGTCGGGATTCAGTATCTCTATCTGGCCAGGCGAAACGATATCGCCCGCCGAAAGGGCGCCGATGCCTTTTCCTTTAAGAGAAAGCACGTGCGGCTGGTTATCGGCTATTCTGATGCGCACTTTTTTGAGGTTGAGAATGATCGCGATCACGTCCTCTTTGACGCCGGAGATAGTAGAAAACTCGTGCGAAACGGAATCGATTCGAACACTCGTAACTGCAGCGCCCGGAATTGAGGAAAGGATGATCCGGCGAAGAGAATTCCCGAGCGTATGGCCGTATCCCGGATACAACCCGTCTATCTCGTAGACGCCGGTTTTCCCTTCTTCGGAAACGATGCGCGGTTTTGTAGGAAGCGTGATTGAGTAGTCCATAAGCTAAGATTAGATTTCTAAATGGAATTGATTACCTGGTGTAATACTCGAAAACGGCACCTATGTCGGCAGGAGTATCTTCGCGTGAATATGCGGGCTCGTCCGCGAGTGACACCTCTTTTGTATCGGAACGTATCATTATCCAGGCAGGCGTTTTGTATTCTTTGAGCTTCTCCTCAAGGCCGGTGAAGAGGCCGCTTTCTTTGCTTCCCTCCCGGATGGTGATAACGTCTCCGACCGAAAGGCGATGCGAAGGAATGGTCGACCGCGTGCCATTGACTACCAGATGACCATGAGAAGCGAGCTGACGGGCGGCTCGGCGCGTAGGCGCGAGGCCGGCCCGGTATGCGAGGGAATCAAGACGTTTCTCAAGAAGCCCGAAAAGCACGGCCTGCGGATTTGCGTGGCTTTCAAGCGCCTTTTCCACGTACGAAGAAAATTGTTTTTCCGTCAGCCCGTACGTGAGGCGCAATTTTTGTTTTTCGATGAGCTGCCGACTATAGTCCGAGCCAGCGCGGCCGCGCTTTTTCTTCGCTCCCATCGAGCGCTCCGCCGAGAGCGTAAAGGCGCGGGTCTGACACTTCTCGAAAATTGAGGAGCCGAGCCGTTTGCATATTTTGTATCGTGGTCCCAACTTCATACTTTATACGCGGCGAGGCTTAGGAGGCCTCGGGCCGTTATGTGGGACGGGCGTCACGTCATGTATGGAAAGCACCTGAGAGCCCTTGGCAGCAAAAGCGCGCAGCGCGGATTCTCTTCCGGCGCCGACTCCTTTGATAAATACGTCGACTTCCTTGACTCCGATCGTCGATGCCTTTTCGCCGATGACTTCTCCGACTTTCGCTGCCGCAAAAGGAGTCGATTTCCTATTGCCCGAAAAACCTAAAGAGCCCGCTGAGGCCCACATGAGCGTTCCTCCCGATTGGTCGGCGAGAGATACGCGGGTATTGTTGAAAGTCGATTCGATAAAGAGAAGCGCGCGGTCTATCTTCCTCTTCCCCACCTTCGAAAGCGCGCGGTCCCGCTTGCCGCTGTCCACCCCGCTTCCCTGCTTTTTTAATATGCGTCGTTTACCCATATGTTATGTCTTTTCAAGCTTCCTGCGGCCCGAACCCATCGTCTTCCGCACGTTTCCGCGGACGGTGCGCGAGTTTGTCTTCGTGCGCTGTCCCCGGACCGGAAGTCCTTTCATGTGCCGCAAACCCCTATAGGCTTTGATATCCTTAAGCCTCTTTACGTTCCCGGATATTTCTCGCCGAAGATCGCCCTCGATAGTAAGGGCCTCGATGAGCGAACGGATCTCCTTTTCTTTTTCGGGAGACAGGTCTTTTGCGAGTGTCTGCTCCGGCACGCCAGCTTTCGCGAGCACTTCTTTCGCGCGTACCCGCCCCACTCCGTAGACGGCGGTCAGCGCTATCGAAAGATGCTTAGTGTCGGGTATGACGATTCCGGAGACACGCATACTTCTGTCAATTACCCTTGCCGGGCTTTCCGCCGGGGATTTCTTTTGTTAATGCGGTACAAGCGACCGCGACGACGAACGAGAACGTCGCCGGCCTTTTGGACCTTAAGAGATGCGAGTACTTTCATGCGTTTTTCAGAGCCTGCGCACGATCCGCGCGCGGCCGCCGTATGGATCCAGAACCAAAGAAACACGGTCTCCGACAAGGACGCGGATCCTATGAAGCCGCATCTTGCCCGCGAGATACGCGAGTATTTCTTCTCCGCTTTCTAATGTGACTCGAAAGAGAGCATTGGGGAGCGACTCGGTCACAGTGCCGAGCGCCTCCTTAGTTTCTTCCGTGCGTACCATTTGAGCGAATCTGAATTCCCGGTGGCTTAGCTAGAATAGCAGTTTTTAAGCCGTCGCGTCAAGTATTCGGCAAAGGGGCGCTGTCCACAACCTTGACGTTCACCTTTCCCGGGTCCTTCGGAAGACTGCCGAGCCAGAAGGGATATATTTTAACGTCGATTGCGGAGATTCCCGGATAATTTGGCAGCACCGCTTGTATGGCGCTCTTCTTTCTTCCTGCGAGGTCGGCGGCGAGGGCCTTCTTATCGAAAGTAGAGACGAGTTTCACGGTTCCCGCTATCGAAACTGAGAGTGGTGTATCCGTGGCAGTGCCGGAGGCATCGGTATGAACAGTAAGCGCCGAGGGATTATCTATCGACAACGGCCCTCCATATGAAATGCCGGACGCGCGCGCGAGCTCGTGAGCAAAAGAGTTTTCCACGAAAGACGGCGCGGCCGCCTGTCCCGATACCGAAATAAGGGCTTTATTTCCGGACACGGAATCCGGGTTCTCCGTGTACGTAACGGAAACGGTATCCGGAAAGACGATGCTTCCGGGAAGTCTCGCGTTTTGAATTTTAACCGCGAGAGACTGAGCGAGACCGGCTTTGAGTTCATCAACCGTCTGCTGCCGCAAAGTCGGGTCAACGACGGCTTGTTCTCCGATGAATCCTCCTGCCATCGGGGTTTTGGAGCGTGCGGTCATAAGCGCGTATTGAGGAGAACCTTTGAGGCCTGGAATCGTGAAGTCGGTCAAGGCCGAGTTATACGATTCTCCCGCCTGATCGGCGTATGCCAGAACATCGACCGAACCGGGAACTTTTATTCCGGCTTTCATCGTATATCCGGGCACGGTTATCGCATCATGGATGCGGTATATGAGCCCCTGCGGATTGGTAAACCGAGTATTGGGTATGAGTTTCTGGGAAGCGGTGCTATAGGCGTTGTAGACAGTGATGGTTCCTACTGCGTGATTTTCAACGTGGCTGGAACCGGTCGCTGGAACGCTTTTCGTCGCCGTATCGGAAACGGAGACCGTCTGGTATGGCAGGATCGGATCTTGCGGAGCAGATTGAAGCGTTTCTTCTACTTTCGCGCTGTAGGCATACGGGGTGACCATGACATATGCGCGGTGGAAGAAGGTGCTCAGAACGCCTATCGCGATCCCTATGACGATAAGGACGCCCGCGATGATGTAGACGATCCTCGCGAGGTTGCTTTTTTCAGGACGAAGGTTCAAAGGCTTTGGAGGCGTGGGCGGAGGAGGCGGAGGAGGGACTGCTCCGGAAGGAACGCGTATAGGCTTTGATCGGACCGGCGGGATTATGTCTTGAATGCTGCGGCGTTCTTCCATTCAGGAAGTATACCTCCTGAGCGGAGCGTACAAGGACTATGTGTTATTAACCGCTTCAAATAGAAGAGCTCAACCGTTAGAGATGTTCAAAACGTAGAGCGCAGCTATCGATAAAAACGCGTCATACACTCCTCCGTCGCCGAGCCGGATTTTGTTTTGAAAGAAATCATGCGTTACCGGTATGGGATGGACGGTGAATGGGCTTTCAGAGCCAGAAAGCGCGAGAGAGAACCATGAAAGCTCTTC
>JAFAQP010000026.1 GCA_019246385.1 Patescibacteria group bacterium
TCTGGTGAAACCATAGTTGCGCTCAATCCTCCGTCCGCGAAAAGCCACCACAAAGTATCTAAATTCGGATCAGGCATCGTCATCGTATCCTTGCCGCATCCCGATTGGAACGGCATCGATACCGCGACGCACGGAGAGAAGGAGCCTTTCGCCGTTACCGGTCCGGGCGCCTATGAGATAGGCGACGTGCTGGTCACTGGCTTCGGCACTCCTTCCGCATACGACGACGTCGTATCGGACGTCGGCAATACCATATATATAGTGGAAATGGACGGGATGCGTGTTCTTGCTCTGGGGGCTCTTTCTTCTCCGAAGCTGCCGCAAGACGTGCGAAGCGACATTGATGACATCGGCATCGTCTTGGTGCCTGTCGGAGGAGGCACACTCGGCCCCAAAGAAGCGCATGAACTGGTGACTGGCATCGAGCCCAAGGTCATCATTCCGTATGCGGTAGGCAAAGAGGAAGACGTGAAAGCGTTCCTGAAAGCAGAAGGGGAGAGCGGCATAAAGGCCGCCGATAAATTTACCGTGCGCGCCAAAGAGCTTGCCGGTATGGACGGGGAAGTAATTCTTTTGGAATAATAAAGTAATGCCGGACACGCTTGACGAGCTGCGGAAAGCACCACGAAAGGTGAAGGATAGGTTTATCGCGACGGTCACTTTTACCGTTATGGGAGTCATTACGATTATCTGGTTTTTCTTTACCGTCTCTTCGTTTCTCAAAAACGGCGTCACTCCGCCTGCGCCTCAAGCTCCCGCGCAAGCGCCTGCAGTGAATTCGCCTACCGTACAGGCGCCGTTCGCGCAATAAACTTTTGGATAGGTTTCACACAATATCAATGCTATACTTCGTCTAAAGCATGGCTCGAAAGAAGGATTCTGAGACGAATATCGCTGTTCCCACGCCCCCGCCGCCAGGCGGGCACATCGTATCGCGCTCGATCACGGCTGAAATGCGCGAAAGTTATCTCGACTACGCGATGAGCGTCATTACCGCGCGGGCGCTTCCGGACGTGCGCGACGGACTGAAGCCCGTTCACCGGCGCATTCTCTATACGATGCATCGCATGGGCCTCACCGCCGGAGGAAAGCCGCGCAAATCGGCAGCGGTCGTCGGCGATGTGTTGGCGAAATACCATCCTCATGGCGATACCGCCGTATACGACGCTTTGGTGAAGATGGCGCAGGAATTTTCTATACGCTATCCCTTGGTCATAGGGCAGGGCAACTTCGGCTCGATAGACGGAGACTCTGCGGCGGCATACCGCTATACCGAAGCCAAGCTCTCCCGACTTTCCGCGGAAATGCTTTCGGACATCGACAAGAATACGGTCGAGTGGCGGGCGAATTACGACGGGACCCAGAAAGAACCCGACGTATTGCCCGCCGGATTGCCGAATATTCTTTTGAACGGCACGTTGGGCATTGCTGTCGGCATGGCGACCAACATTCCGCCGCATAACCTCGGCGAAGTCGTGGATGCGACCGTGCATCTCATCGATAATCCGGACGCGTCGACCGACGATCTTTTGGAATTCATTCAAGGTCCTGATTTTCCCGTGGGAGGCATCGCGTATAACGCGAAAGATATCGCACACGCGTACGGAAGCGGCCGCGGCGGTGTCGTGACGCGGGGCGTCGCGGAAATAACCGAAGACCGGAAAGGCAACACTATCATCGTCATTTCTTCGATACCGTATCGTGTCAACAAGGCCGATCTCATCGTTTCCATCGCCGATTTGGTGCGCGATAAGAAGCTGGAAGGAGTGCGGGACATACGCGATGAGTCCACCCGCGATATCCGCATCGTCATCGAACTCAAGAATAACGCGCAGCCGCAACAGGTCCTGAACTATCTCTACAAGCATACGCAGCTTGAGGAAGCCTTCCATTACAACATGGTGGTCCTCGTAGACGGCGTCCCTGAAACGCTCTCGCTCGAAGGAATGCTTTCGCACTTCATCGAGCATCGGAAAAGCGTCGTCAAGCGCCGCACAGAATTCGACCTTTCGGTCGCGAAGGACCGCGAGCATATCCTGCTCGGCCTCTCGAAAGCGCTCGACCACATAGACGAGGTCATCAAGGTCATTAAATCGTCCAAGGCCGTCGAAGACGCACACGCCGGCCTGATGAAGAAGTTCAAATTTTCCGATCGCCAAGCGGCGGCGATACTCGAAATGCGGTTGTCGAAACTCGCAGGTCTCGAAAGAAAAAAAATAGAGGATGAGCTCGCCGAAGTGCAGGCTCTGATCAAGAGTCTCGAAGACATACTTTCTTCCGCCAAAAAGATACTCGGGGTCGTCAAGAAAGAGCTCCTCGCGCTCAAGGAAAAATACGGCGACCTGCGGCGGACGAAGATAGTGAAAGGCGGCGTGAAAAATATGTCGGAAGAGGATCTGGTGGCGAATGAAGCGGCGATGCTCACCCTTACCTCGACCGGTTACGTAAAGCGGACAAATCCGGCGGAATACAAAAAACAGAACCGCGGCGGCATGGGAGTCATAGATCTCAATACCAAGGAAGAGGATTTCGTTACCCGGTTTCTCGAGGGATCTACGCACGACGCGGTGCTTTTCTTTACGGATCGCGGGAAGGTCTACCGGACCCGCATGTACGAGGTTCCTGAAGGAAGGCGGGCGACCAAAGGCAAATCCATCATGAACGTGCTGCCGCTTTCCGCCGAAGAGCGCGTCACGTCGATCGTATCGCTGCGGAAAGGAAACGGCGTCGAATCATTCATGCTGGTCACCGAAAAGGGGGTCGCCAAAAAAGTAAAAGCCGACCAGTTCGAGGATGTCCGCCGCTCGGGCATCATCGCCATGACGCTCGGCGCAGGTGACAGCCTTATTGCGGCTTTGCCTGTTTCAAAAAACGATTCGGTCATTCTCGTCACTGCGGAAGGGCAGTCGATACGGTTTAAGGAATCCGATATCCGTGAAATGGGCCGTACTGCAGCGGGAGTGCGCGCCATGCGTTTCGGCGCGAAAGACAGGATAGTGGGAGCCGATGTCGTCAAAAGCGAAAAAGAATCCCAGATACTCGTCGTCGCAGACATGGGCTTCGGAAAGAAAACCAATGCCAAGGAATACAAGATCCAGAAGCGCGGCGGCTCGGGCATCAAGACAGGCAAGGTGACGGCGAAGACCGGAAAAATAATCGCCGCGCGGGTCGTGACTCCAGAAATGGGCGAGATCATCGTCGCTTCCCAGAAAGGGCAGGTCATTCGGACCGAGCTTTCCCAGGTACCGCATCTATCGCGCGCCACGCAGGGCGTGCGCGTTATGAAGCTCCGAGAGGGCGACCGCATCGCCGCGTTTACGGTTTTTTAAGCGGAAACCATTTTCGATTCCTAGTGCACTATGGAGCTTATCAGCGGCACTTTTCGGCATTTGCTTAAGAATACATTGGCTTGCTTTTCGGGACGAAAAATATTTTTATTTGTCGCGGCGATCGCCGCTACCTGTTATTTGATCCTTTCCGGCACCGACTGGCTGTATTTTGAGCATACGAAAAATATATTTTTTATGGAGTGGGTGGGGGCCGTTGCAGGAGTTGCCGGGTTTCTCGTTCCCATCCTCCTTCCGGTCGAAATGTATCGTAGTGGAAGACGGAACAAGAATTTCGAAGCCATGCGTGCCGCAATGTGCGTCGCTCAGGCGGAACTTGTTGCACTTATCGTGTCGATTATATATAAAGCCGTCACCGGAAGAGCGCAGCCGGAACTCTACACGGCTTTCCCGGTGGATGTCAGCAAAAATTTCCATTTCGGCTTTCTCCAAAACGGCGTGTATTGGGGATGGCCATCAAGCCATACTATCGTGGCGACCGCGATGGCGGCTGCTATCGCGACTCTGTATCCGCGGCATAATATCGCAAAATATGGCGCATGCTTGTATGCCGCGTTCATCGGGTTCGGGATCACCTTCATGGGGCATTGGCTCTCGGATGTTGTCGCCGGGGCGCTTATGGGTATCGGCGTCGGTGTCGCGATTGGGAAGGCATTCGTAAATTCGCAGAAACGCGCGACTTAAAAAGTGTTCTTAGATACCGCTATCTTACCTGTTCACTCGTTTCTTTCCCCACAAGAGGGAAGATACGGTCAGTTTAGACTTATAATAAAAGAGTGTTCCTCTCTCCCGTAGAGATGCTGAAACAGTTGCCTTTGCCGTCGGGCAGCGTCCGCGTGGGCGATTTCGGGACAGGCTCAGGCCAGTACGCTCTCGCTTTGGCAAAGCGCCTGGGAGAGCGGGGAGCTATTTACGCCTTCGATCCTTTTGGGCCGGCGCTCGACAGGGTGAAGAGCGAAGCCGGAGAGTATCATTCGGCGTTTTATACCCTTGAGGCGGACCTCAATGCGCATATCCCGATTCGGGATAATCTCTTGAACGGCGCCGTCGTCGCGAATACTCTGTACGGTCTCTCTGATAAGGAAAAATTCGTTTCCGAGCTATCGCGGGTCATCGCTCCCGGCGGAAGGGTGCTCGTCATCGATTGGGCAGGCTCTTTCAAAAATATGGGCCCTCCGGCGTCTTCGATCATGTCTCCCGGAGAGGCGGCCCGGCTTTTCAGCTCATATGGTTTCGAAGTCGGGGACATGTTGCCTGCGGGCACTCATCATTTCGCGTTTACCGGAGTAGGTACTGCGGCGTAACCCATGAAAATCTTCCCGCTTGTTGTCACCGGCCTCTTCGTACTTCTCGCCATAGGCGGCTTCATCCTCTTCGCCACGTTTTCCGCGAAAGGCTCTTCAAGCAGCATCGGCACGGTCGTCATTTGGGGAAGCGTTCCGCCCGCTTCGATGAACGCGCTTCTTGAAGAGATTAAAAAAACTACCGATATCTATAATAAGGTCTCGTACGTACAAGTTCCCGATGCGGAGCTTTCTCAAAAGCTTGTCGAGGCGATCGCATCAGGCAGCGGACCAGACCTCATCATTCTTCCCGAGAAAGACCTCATCAGCGAGTCCACGAAACTGGAGCTCATTCCGTACGCGACGATCTCGCGGCGCGATTTCCAGGATACGTTCATACAGGCAGGCGAAAGTTTTTTGGCGGGAAACGGTTCCTTCGGCGTACCGTTTTCGGTCGATCCTTTGGTCATGTACTGGAATCGAAGCCTGTTTGCCGATGCCGGCATCGCGCAGCCACCCACGTATTGGGATGAGGTCGCCGACATCGCTCCGAGGCTCACTAAAGCAACTCAGAATGGAACGTTACAGCAAAGTGCGGTGGCGCTCGGGACCTGGCAGAACGTGACGCACGCGAAAGAAATATTTCTAACTCTGTTGAGCCAGCTGGGAAATCCCGTCATCACTCCGAACGCCCAAGGCGGCCTTTCAGTGACGATCCTGGATAAGCCGAGTGCGGCGACGGTTTCGCCTGCGGAATCGGCCCTGCGGTTTTACACCGAATTCGCCGATCCGACGCAGAGTGTATATTCCTGGAATAGCGCGCAGCAACCTTCACACGACGCGTTCACTGCCGGCACGCTGGCCATATATTTCGGATACGCGAGCGAACTCGCGCAGATCCGGGCTGCGAATCCCAACTTGAATTTCGACGTCGCTCTTATGCCGCGCATTCGCGGCGGGGGACAGGGAAGCTACGCGGCGGTCTCCGCTTTTTCTATACCGCGGGGATCGCAGAATCCAAGCGGCGCGATCGCGGTCGCAAAAGCGATGACAAGTGCAAGCGCGCAGGCTGTTTTCGCGAATAATGCGAACCTGCCGCCCATACGGCGCGATACGTCGCCAGGAAAGGCCAGCGATCCCTACATCGTTGTGTTCCGAAATGCTTCTCTGACGGCATTTGCTTTTCTCGACCCCAATCCTTCCGCCACTGATGTGATTTTCGAGCACGCTGTCGAGGCGGTTACTTCAGGGAGGCTTGAAGTGAGCGCCGCTGTTACGACGGCAGCCGCCGAACTCTCGGCCCTTTTAGGGGTACAATGAAATACGAATGAAATTATTCCGGGTATCCACTTTTTTCCTTATTGCGGCGACTCCCTCGTTTGCCTTTGCCGCGACCTGCGACACAAAAGGCCTCTGTAATCCGCTGGGATATAACGACCTGCCGACGTTCCTTAGCCGTCTTCTCGGGATAGCTGCGGAGATTGGCTTTCCCATAATCGTTCTTTCCGTCGTTTTTGTCGGCTTCAAATATATCGCGGCGCAGGGAAAACCTGAAGAACTGAAAAAGATACATCCGCTTTTCCTTTGGGTCGTCATCGGCGCTCTCATAGTGCTCGGCGCCCAGGCGCTCTCTCTAGGCATTAAAGCTACGGTTGATCAGCTCCAGAGCGGTGATACGAATACCACGACTTCGGGCGGCGGGGGATGGGGACCGACTTCCAATCCTCCGGATACGACAACAGGCGGCGGCTGGTGACATGCATAACTACAACCTCACAGACATCATTTACACGGCGACCAATCTTATCGTTCTTTTTTTGCCATGGGGCGCTATCATTCTCTGGTTCACCTGGACCATCGCTGACATTATCTGGAAGTCCGGCAATGCGGAAAAAAGAAAAGATTCCCCAGACCGCCTCTTATGGGCGGTGATTGCGATATTCGTTCTTTTTTCTTTGGGTGCGATTGTCGGCTTGATAAATAATTCTCTCTTCGGCCCGAGCGCAGCCATCAAGGCGCATTTGAGTACCGTGTCGACTGGTTCGAACGGTCAAGTGGGAACCCAAAACGGACAGACGGCGCAAGAAATCGGCTCTGGCGGTTTTACCTATGGCGGCACGAACGCAGTAGGTCAATCCGATCAGGAGCTCGGCTCTGCAGGCACCTCGGGAGGCAAGACAAATACTCTGGGCCAGTCGGATCAGGAGGTTGGATACGGCGGAGGTACGGGCGGCTCAACTAATACGCTCGGCAAATCGGACCAGGAGCTCGGCTCTGCAGGCACCTCGGGAGGCAAGACAAATACCCTGGGCCAATCAGCTCAGGAGCTCGGATCTGCCGGTACCTCGGGCGGTAAGACGAATGCGCTTGGCCAATCGGATCAAGAGATCGGCTCCGCCGGTTTTAAGGGCGGCGAAACTGGTGGTCTTGGGCAATCAGACC
>JAFAQP010000090.1 GCA_019246385.1 Patescibacteria group bacterium
ACGGCCTCTTTACCATTTACATGGATGAACGGGATGATGCACGAATAGCACGCAGCATTTATTCGAAAATACTTTATAGAAATTTTTTTCCTAAGATTAAAAAAGAAGTAGCAGTCCGCGCGAAGCGTTTAAAGGATTTTTCCCGCAAACTTCAGAAGACGGAGTACGGCTCGCTTTCGGAGAGGGAACTTGGCTTCTTGTACGGGAAGTTTTGCCAGCTTTTTCTCGAGATGCGGATGTATTCGTCGCTCCCGACTGCCATGGAACATATGTCAAACACGTGGTCCCAGCTACTTTCCGATATACTCGCCAAGCGGAATCTCGATCAAAAGAGCCGCAATACCAGCCTCGCCACCCTTACGTCCCCGCTCCGGCAGTCGTACATAAGCGAGTACGAAGACCTTGTAGCGGAACTTGCTCTTAAGAATTTTTCCGGTTTAGACATCCGGGATGATATTAATGCCGTTCTCGATCGTTTCGCGTGGGTACACTACACGGCGCAAGGCGATCCCTTGACGCGAGAAGACGTACTAGAAAAGATCCGCTCGTGGGGTTCAGCAGCGAATGCTCGTTCTTTTCTTGACGAACAAAACGAGCGTATACGCGACCTGCGCCGTCGCAGACGGCAACTGAAGAAGGAATTGCGCCTGTCAAAGCATGAGGCGTCGTTATTCGACATCGGCGCGGATATCGTTTTCATAAAATTTTTCCGCAAAGGCATCTTTTCCGAGGCTTATTACAGCGTGGAATTTTTGTTCGCCGAAATAGGTAGGCGAATCGGCATCTCCCGCTCCCATGTCGCTAACATGTTTCCGAACGAGGTCCTTGCGGCGCTTGCATTCGGGACATTCCCTGCAGGGCTTATCGAAGCACGGCTCAAGGAAAGCTGCATTTTTGCGCAGCGTGGCCGGACCTATCCTATAGATAAAAACGCGAAGGCCGCGTACGACAAGGCGCTCGCGAAGGGAAAAGAGCCCTCAGGCATACGGGGCCAAGTAGCGTTCGCTGGCAGGGCGCAGGGAAAGGCGAAGATCATCAACGTGCCTGCCGATATGAAAAAAATGGTCGACGGAGACGTTCTGGTATCGCGCTCCACCAATCCTTCTCTCATTTCAGCCATGCATATTGCGTCGGCATTTATCACTGATATCGGCGGCCTGACCTGCCATGCGGCTATTGTCGCGCGCGAACTTAAAAAACCATGCATCGTAGGCACAAAGACGGCAACGAAGGTCATCAACGACGGCGATCTTCTCGAGGTGGACGCCGACAACGGCATCGTGAAGATCCTCTCGGAAAAATGAAAGCCGAAGAACTTCTTTCTCTTCTCGATTCGAAACGCTGGTTCATACCGAATACACCCGCAGCGCCTCTCTATATAGTGACGACGGGGAATGCTTCCGGCTGGCTGGTCCGAGACATCCTGGGGCGGGGATATTCCCATTTCCTGTATCTTTTTTCGGAAGAAACGGTATGGATGCATTACGACGAAGACGATCTCCGAAACATCGCTGATGCGTACTATGCGCGCATCCGATCGGAAACGGAACTTAATGCGCTCGTAGCGGCAAGCGGCGAGCTATATCAAAGAGGGATAAGGGAAGCAGAGGCGAGTAAAACACGTTTTTCAGACTCTGATTTGAACTCCATACTTGAACGCACGCGGGCGTATTGCCGACGGCTGGAAAAATCCTGCGCCCATATGATAGAGGGAGTCAGTTTCGGCAGCGAAGAACGGCTGCGCGCGATTCTTGCGAAGCGAGAATCTTCTGATCCGGACACGTACGCGGCGCTTTCCGCTCCGGAAGCGTCTTCTTTCATGACCGAATCCGTGCGATTTCTCTCGAAAATCCGGGAGTCAAAAATGGATGACGCGCTGGTTTCCGAATATATCGATACATTCGGCTGGGCCGCGAACTCATACATGGGGGCGTCTATGCTCAGTGCGGAGAGCGTCAAGGCGCGCGCGGCGGAAACCAGCTTTGCACGGGCTGCAAGCGGATTTGAACAGGTATGGGCAGAGAAGGAACGCATCATGCGCGATCTTTCTTTTACCGAGGAAGAAAAATTCGTCGTGCGCACGATCGCGCGCCTGCTTTCCTGGCAGGATATAAGGAAAGTTCGGATATTCGAATCAATAGGAGCGCTCGGTCAGGTAATGCCGGAGTTGGCCGAAGCGTCAGACATCGGTATCGAGCTTTGGGGGTATGCACTTTTTGAGGAATTGACCGAAGAGCGCCTGAGCGGCGGTTTAGAGGAAGAATTGCGTGAACGCAAAAAAGGCGTCGCTTTTTACGCTACGCCCGAGCGAACCCTTTCGTTCGGCGGTGCAGATTTCGCCCAGCTAGAGAAGACGCTTCATACGGCGCCTGAAAAACACCAAATGGAATTCCGGGGCTCCGTCGCAAGCAAAGGCATTGCCGTCGGAAAAGCGCGCATATGCATGAATCTCTCGGATATCAGCAAAACCGAAGAAGGGGAGATACTCGTCGCCTCGATGACCCGTCCGGAACACCTTCCCGCGATGCAGAAAGCCGCCGCCTTCGTCACGGACGAGGGCGGCATCACCTCCCACGCCGCTATCGTCGCCCGCGAACTCGGGAAACCCTGCATCATCGGGACCACGGTAGCGACCAAAATCCTTAAAACCGGCGATCTCATTGAGGTCGATGCAGACAGAGGTGTCGTTCGTATCCTTAAGGCGTAGCGTATGCTGGTAAGAGAAAAGATAGCGAGCCTCGATTGGAACAAGCGCTGGAATGAGCCGATATCGCTCCTTTTGTGTTCTTATTTCGGAGAAGACTATATCCATGCCGCAAAGGCGGCATATGGAATCGGATTCACTCATATATTGTTCGCCTCACGAAACGGCACGGTTGTCTGCTATCGGCTTGAGTCGGACACGAAAAACGTGGGGAAACGGCTTGCCGAATTATTTCTTCAGGAAAAGGATGCGGCGCACGCGTGGCGGGATTCACTTATACAAGCGACTGACTCGCTCGATGAAGCGCTATCACGTCCACCGAAAAGTTTTTTGGTGCCGGAAAATCTCCACGAACTGGATGCACGGCTCGATTCATATCTCCCCGTGTTTATCAGGGTCAATATCGTTCCGGATTTCCTGCCGCCCGATATGGCGGAAAATGCCGCCGCGCCGCTCGTTGAGGCGCGCGCGTATGCCGAGCATGCGTACCATGCCGTTGAAGCGCTTTTCAAAAAAATAAGCGAAGACATTGCTTTGAAAGAAAAGCGCAATGCGGGACTCCTTCATAACCTTTTGAACGAAGAGCTTCGCGCGTATACGGAAACGGGAAAATTGCCCCAAGAAGAAGACCT
>JAFAQP010000073.1 GCA_019246385.1 Patescibacteria group bacterium
TGGATCTCGAATGCCCGGGAGATAAGAACGTTTTCTACAAATTAGGAACGCTTAGAAAGAACGGGACGTTCGATTACCCCGCTCATCCGACGGGAGACTATGCGCCGCTCACCCCTGCCGAGGTCCGCCGCCTTCAAGACCTCTCTGTCCGAATGATCTCGACGCGAAAATGATGAGAGTCCCGAAAGTGATGACGACCGAGTAAGCAATATCCGCTTGATAGTACGGGAACAATCCACGGATACAGAACCTCGCAAAAGCGATAAAGAAAGCGAGGGCAACTGCTGTGCGCATCGAAACGTGTTTTTGAACAGCGTTTACGGCGATATAAGCCAAAAAGAAATCTCCCATTCCTAAGGCCACGTTTCCGAAACTGATAAGCCCGTTCAGAAGTAGGGTTTCGTCGCCGAAAGCTGGAGAAGAGGGAGAGGCTAGATAAACATCATAGATGTTTATCAATGAAAAAAGAGACATGCCTGCCAAAACATACCCACTTGTAAGACGGAATTTCTTAAAGATGACTGGCCCCACCCAAAGAAGCGAAAAGGCCATGAATATGTTTTCAAGCAGTTGTGAGTGGTACACCAAAATAGCGGGTACAGTGAGGGAAATTATACCGATGTTCGCCACGTACCAGCCAAACCTTTTTGGGAAAAGTAGGTACATGCTGAGCATTGTTCCTGCCGCGAAGAGACATATGTAAAAAGTCTGCAATACGAAAGGTCCGCTGAAACTCATGATGAACCAGGTTGCTGTTCCAAAAACCGTGATTGTTATGAGGACGATAAAAAGAAAAACGTTTTTTGATAGCCTGATATCCTCTCCTTGTTTCAAAAAAGCGAAGTCCACCTGCCGGTAGACAAGAATAGCGAACAAAAAGAAAAGAAATGCGAATGCGGAAAGTAAAAAAGAATCGACCATGCGTTCTCTTCTGCATTAAAGAGTAGCATCACTCATTTTCCTTCGCAACGACAAGATGAAGGTGATAGTGGCCGGGGATAGAGCGGGTATTCGGAGTGATCTCAATGATGTATTGATAGTGCTCATTCACGTACCCGTTCTTCAACTTTTCAAGCTCTTCCCTTTCCGCCTCAGTAATCGAATCCGCATGGTGCAAAAGAACTAGCATGTCATGCGATTTGGCGATTCTGTCGAACGGAAAATCGTTGGTTACTATTTTCCAATACGTAAATGACCGGAGAGGCTCTTTGTCGCATAAAATACAGCTGTTTTTCAAGCCGCCGCGCGCGATAAAATCATCATATCTCTCCTTCGTCTCAGGAGTGCGAAGCGTACCCATAAAATTACAATAGCACTTGTACACCTCATTGGAGTCCTGGGACTGGTCCGAAAATATACAGTCTCGTTCTATTCTTGACTTATATGCAATCTATTATATGATTATTCGCTGTTATTTACGAAACGGCTTTCATGCACCCAGAAAAACGAAATAGCATTGATCGGACAGTTAAGAAAAAGGTCGCCCAAATAAATAGTTTGAGCGAGGGGGCGAAAGCAGTCGTGCTATCCGCATTGCAATCCCATAAGGAAATGGTCGACTCCAAAGCAAGGGTAGAAGAAGTAAATAAACCTGGATACCGCGACGGCGAACAAAAAGATATAGTACACACAAGGCAATGGCTGTTGGCGCGCGCCATAGCGAATGCATTACTCGGTGCCGGATTTAATGCTGCACAGATAGAAAGACGGGCTGATCATCGTGATCACGGATTGGTCAAAATTTTGAGAAACCGGATCGGCATCGACGATCATACCCATCGGGAAGAAATCGAAGAAATTATTCAGCGTCTTCGGCTAATCTCTTAGTTCAGGATGCCAAACAACGAACGAGTATCTATTGACGAGAGAGCTTTTGAAATTACAAGCAAGATATTCTAAAATAGAATCTTTGCAGTCTGTGAGATGCTCGTCTGAAACGAGATTGAACGATTTTTCGAAGGATTGAGAGGTAATTAAGTTTGAGCACTAGGGTCCAGCGTTAGGAAGATGGTATGCGTATCGGAAGAAGAATATTTGATTTAACTCCGCGTGCTTCGTGAGCAAGTCTTCGCCACCAATCATCCATAAGAATCAACACGCGTTTAAATCCAAGTGCAAAAGCAGTTTCATTTTGGGAAGTTATATATGCTGAGGCGGATTCGCGAAGTCCGGCTTCATGACCAGGCTCCCAGGTAGAGGTATGCATATCGAAAAATTGTTTAAGCCTTCCCCGAAT
>JAFAQP010000109.1 GCA_019246385.1 Patescibacteria group bacterium
GACTCATTCACCGAAACGCGCCTTTCCAATACCACGCTGCCCGGTATGGAAGAGTTGTACGCGATCGCCAGCTCCACGATCCTCTTGCGCACACTCAACGATGCGAAGAACGTGTTGAATTATGTGGGCACCATACATGCCAGTTCCTCAGAAGAGACGCTGGATATTGCGCCGACCCGAACATTTGACAGCGTTACCGTTACTCCGTCAGGCGCGCTCTTTACCGTCGCAAAAACTTCTTCCGGTTCTGTCGCAGAAATTTCCTCCAAAGGAGGCGGGCGCGTAGCCACGGTTTTTGCATCGCCTATTTCCTCCTGGGTACCGCTTGCTGGCGGCACGCGCCTTTTTGTACAGTCCGCTCCGAGCGCCTTTGCGCCAGGCTACCTATATGAAATCAAAAATGCCGGCGCGGGAGCGACGCTCTCTAAAGTGGCTCAGGGAAGAAGCGGGTTTGTCGCGCTTCCAAGCCCGTCGGGAAGATATATAGCGACTAGTCAAAACTTGGATACCGGGTTCGCTTTTTTCGTCCTCGATACGAAGAGCGGGACTTGGTGGAGCGCCCCGATACACGGATCCGCGTATTCGTGCGCATGGATAGAAAACGCGGAACCCTTAATCTTTTGCGCGGTACCCAAGGATCCGCCTCATGGAAACTACCCGGACGATTGGCTCATGGGGAACATCTCCTTCTCGGATGACGCCTGGATCCTGAACCCGCCTCTCAATACCGCCTACTATATCGGCTCACTGTATGATAGCAGCGGAACCATCGATGCCGAGCACGTGGCTGTAGACCAAACGGGATCCTATGCGCTCTTTACTAACAAAAAAGATCTAAGCCTGTGGTCCTTGTATATTCGGGACGCCGTAATTCGGGCTGCGGGAGAATGAGTCACGCCGCCTTCTCGGGGGTGGCTGTGTTTCCTACATATTTAATGACTATATGGCGCAGCCTCCCTTCACCGGCGGATTCCGTCGCGATTTCGGGAATATCTCCGAGAGCCGAATGAACAATGAGCCGGTCGTAGGGGCTCATCGGGCTCATTTCGACGTCATATTTGAAAGTTCGGGCCCGCTCAGCAAGCAGGCGCGCCTCATTCTCCAATTCTTTTATATGCTTCAGATGGTATCCGTTGACGTCGATCACGAATCGGAATGCTTCGTCTCCCGCGTCTTCGAAAAATTTACGCAGTACGTAATTTAACGCCCGGAGCGTTTCTCCTTGGGTGCCTATAAGGACGCCCGAATCCTTTGTGCGGATCGTAAAAAGCGTCTGCCCGGCGATGTCGGCGGCGTCTATCCCGTCAACCGCGATGCCGAGTTTCGAAAGCAATTCCCGCAGCGTTCTTTCTACCTCATCTTTTCCCATGCAGCTTTTGTATCACAAGCTCCTGCACAATGCTAAAGACGTTTGATGTGACGAAATATAAGGCGACGGCAGCGGTCGCGATATACGCGATAACGCCGAAAATGACCGGAAAAACGTACTGCATCTGGAGCTGCAGGCTGTCGGTAAAATCTTCCTGAAACGAGCGCGCATTCGTTTGCGAAAGAGATTTTTTCTTTTTAGCAGGCGCAAGAAGTCTCGCATAGATGAACTGACTCAGAACCACTGCAGCGGCCAAAAGCAGGCTTTTGCCCGCGAGATCAAATTCGCCTAAAAACAAGAGGGAGGCGTGCGCGGGCGCTTGCACAAAACCATAGAGTACCGAGGGATCGAATGATATCTGCTTCGCTTCGCTTCGCACGACGTAATATAGTCCAAGCACTAACGGAAGCTGGATAAGAAGGAGCAAGACCCCCGCCAAAGGATTGATGTTGTTGTCCTTGAAAAGAGCGACGGTTCGTCTGCCGAGTTCTTCCTTGTTGTCCTTGTATTTCTCGCGTATCTCTTTCAGTTCCGGATCAATGCGGCGCATCGCGATCTGGCTTTTTATAGCGGCCAAAGAAAGCGGGAACAGGATAAGGCGTATGATTATAGTGAGAATCACTATTGCCAAGCCGACGTCCGCTCCTGGGACGGCGTCGACGAGAAGCGCAAGAATATTGTAAATCGGTTGGTATACGCCGACGTATGCGAGATGCGCGAACCAAGCCATCGGGGCATTCTACACTATGAAGCGAGGAATAAAATCGCAGCTGTTTCGTTATCGCGCAAACGCGCTTTTCAATGAATTTCTGAGATCTGCGAAGGAAGCAGTGGCCGCCTGCTTGTTCGGATACAGGCGTACATTTTTTCGTATATGCCCTTCGGTGAGCTCCTCGCGAAGAATCGCGTAGAGGCGCCGGCGCAAAAAATTGCGTTCGGAAGCCAGACGGACCGTGCGCTTTGAAATAACAACCGCTGCTTTGGCGTTTCCTTCCGAAAACAGCAGGGAGCCGAAGCGGAAGGGCTGGCGCCGAGTGACGCGTTTCTTGAAATCGGCCCGCGCAAGTCGATTAGCTCTTTGGAGCACGGTTATACGGTCAGTGCGGACCTGCCTTTTCTGCGGCGGCGTTTTAAAACTTGCCGGCCAGGCGCAGTTTTTCCGCGCACCAGAAAACCGTGCGTAGTTTTGCGTTTGCGTTTATTGGGTTGATACGTTCTTTTCATGAGAAAGTTTTATACACAAGTTCTTCACAGATTATTAACACGGCCGACCGTTTTCCGCAAGTAGGCGGCTTTTTCGAGGCGCGTATAATGCCAAGACCTCATGGAACTCGATACGAAACAGCTTTGGGAAAATACGCTGACAAATATCGAACTCTCCATATCTCCTGCCAGTTTCAAGATGTGGTTTACAGAAACCCACATTGTCCGCATAGAGGACGGTATCGTCTATGTCGGAGTCCCGAATCAGCTCTCGAAAGAATGGCTTTCGGAGCGTTTTGGAAAGCTTATTCTTAAGACCATACGCGGATTCGTTGACACGGTGCGCGGTGTCGAATATACCGTTTCCCGCGAGAATACGAGGAAAATTCCGGAGAAGGTCGCTTCGCCGACCAACGAATCGGAGCTCCCGCTCGCTGAATATTACGTTAACCGTTCAGATAATCTTAATCCTCGTTACACGTTCGATACCTTCGTAGTCGGTCCTTTCAACGAACTCGCGTATGCGGCTGGCCAGGCAGTCATAAAGAATCCGGGGATCGCCTATAACCCGCTTTTCATTTACGGCGAGACCGGGCGAGGGAAGACCCATCTTACTCAGGCGATAGGGAATCAGATAAAACGGAACTATCCTTCAAAAAAGGTTTTTTATCTGACCGCCGAACGGTTCGGGTTTGAATTTATGAATGCAATAGCGGCGCGTACGATCCCGACATTCAAGGAAAAATATCGCGCGTATGACGTGTTGATCGTCGACGACATCCAGTTCTTTTCAAAAAAAGGCACGATTCAGGAAGAATTTTTCCATTTATTCAACACGCTCCACGACGGGAACAAGCAAATCGTTTGTTCTTCCGACAGACACCCGAATGTCATACCCGATATAACCGATCGTCTGAAAGGCCGCTTTCTTGCCGGTATGGCAGCATCGATAAATGAGCCGGACCATGAATCCCGAATGGCCATCATCCGTGCAAAAGGAGAAGCTATCGGACTGTCACTCTCCGACGAGACCGTTGAGGCGTTGTCGCTCGCGGTGCCGGGCAATATCCGCGAAATAGAGGGCATGCTGAATACCATTCTCTGCCAGACACAGCTCAAGGGCGCGCTCTCCGAAGACCAGATCAAGGAGCTCATAAAATCGACGGCCCGTCCGAAGCGAACGATATCCGTAAAACACGTCATCGCGCGCATTGCCGAGTTTTACAATATCGACGAGGACAGCATCTACGCGAAGACGCGACGACGGGAAGTGGTGAAACCACGGCAAGTAGTGATGTATATCCTTCGGGAAGACTTTCATCTCTCCTATCCCGCGATCGGCACCGCTTTCGGAGGCCGCGACCATACGACGGTCATCCATGCGTGCGAAAAAGTCCGGGGAGAGCTTGCCGACGATGAAGAGCTAAAGGTACAGATAGATGAAATACGAGGAATACTCAAGTAAAACCGGTGAATAAATATGCGAAATAACCTGTGGGTAATCCACACATCAAAAAGTGGAAAAGAAATCAAAACACAAACGCAGGCGGAAGGAAGGAAACACCCACATCTACCATCTTCTATACCCCCATGGTTATATCTTCTTCATAAAAAATTCACACAAGAACTAAACCCTCTTCCGCCGCATCCCCATATCCACAAAGCATTAACATAATCATTTCTTACATTACTCTTATGAAAATAGAAGTGCTGAGAGAGAATCTGGAAAGGGCGGTGTCCGTTGCAGCGAAAGTAAGCAATAAAAATCTCTCTTTGCCAGTCCTTGGCTGTATTTTATTGTCTGGAGAGGGCGGCCAAGTCAAACTGCAGGCGACGAATTTGGACTTAAGCATACTGGTCAACCTCAAAGCGAAATTGATCGAAGACGGCGTGGTCGCGGTGCCTTCGCAGATCTTTTACCAGACCATGTCCGCCCTTACCGATCAAAAACTCACCCTCACCACCACCGGGAACACCCTCACGATTGAAGGCGAGCGGGGCACCACTTCTCTTTCGCTCATCGATCCGTCCGAATTTCCCAAACTCCCGCAGGTGAAAAAAGGAGAGGGGTCGGAAATCATGATTCCCGCACACACACTTGGGGCAACACTCCGATCAGTCGCCTTTTCGGCCTCGACCTCAAGCGTCAAACCGGAACTTTCGAGCGTCTGCCTTTCGTTGGAAAAGGGAGAACTCGTCGCTGCAGCGACTGATTCTTTCCGGCTTGCCGAGGTTCGTGTTCCTTTGAAGACGAAAAATTCCTTCGGGCCGACACTGCTGCCGGCGAGAAACATCAACGATATTCTCCGTACGCTTGAAGCGGAAGACGAGGTCGAAATACGGATAGGAGAAAATCAGATATCCCTCGTGTCTGACTTTGCGACGCTTACCAGCCGGACAATAGACGGCTCGTTTCCGGATTATCAGAGCATCATTCCGCGCGAGTTTGTCGTATCCGCCACCTGCCTCAAGGAAGACGCCGTGCAGGCGTTCAGAAAGATCAGTATTTTCACCGACTCTTTCAATCAGGTCCACATCGCGATGAAACCTTCCGAAAAAACGTTTACGGTGCGCGCAGTGAACGCTTCCGTGGGCGAGACGACCGATCATGTTCCCGCAGCGCTTGAAGGAGAGGATCTGGATATAAATTTCAACGCTAAATACGTGACCGACGCACTTTCCTCGATTTCCGGAGATAGCATCGCATTTTCGGTAGCGGGGGCAGGACGGCCGATGGTCATACGGGACGTGCCGAACAAAGGCTTCACGTATTTGGTCATGCCCATGAACCGTTGAAGATGAAGCGCGCGGGAGACTTCCTTTCAAAATTTCAAAACATCACTCCTCCCGATGAGGCGGTGCGGAGCGCCCTTGCGCGTATTACGCACGAAATCGTGGGGATTCCGCTCTCGAAAAAGGACGTTACCATTTCTCGCGGTGTGGCGTTTATCGAATGCTCGTCGATCGCAAAAAGCGCGCTTCACCTCAACCGCGCAGCCATCCTCTCTGAACTATTCGAAGAGCTCCCGAAAGCGCGCGACCTCGTGCGCGATCTCCGCTAAGGATTCCCGGAAACCGGTGGAAATATCTGGAATAGACCCGAGGGGGAACTCGTCGCGACGCCGCCTTGGTCGGGAGGAGTACTCGTGTCTGCGGGGAGCGCCATCGGGTGAGCGGCCGCCCACTGTTCTACTCCGTACTCCCACCGGGAGTATTGCGGATCTGACGCGGGATTGGCCGGGGGAGGCCCTGTAGGATTCAGGCGGTCGATGTAATAGAGGATCGTATGCACCATGCCATTTTGATTCCACACTCCCCGCAGTACCGGATTTTGCGAATCATTTTCAAGACTCGGCGCCTGAGGAAAAGGGTCGGGAGGATATTTGGTGAGCGCATATTGTACGAAGGAATGCCACATCGGCGCGACGATGAATCCGGCGATTTTTTTGACCATGGGCGTATTGTTATTGTTACCTGCCCACGCGCCGACGGTAATCGAGGGCGTATATCCCAAGACCCACGCATCCCGGAAATTATTAGTCGTTCCTGTTTTTGCAGCCACTTCATAGCCCGGGAAATTAAGCGGTGAGTCGGCACCGAGTTCGGGCGTCCGCGCCACATTGTCGGCGAGAATATCCGTTATGTTCTCGCTCACGCCGGCGTCGAGGACGCGTTCTGGGGCCGTCGGGTATTGTTTGACGATATTGCCGTCCTTGTCTTCGATGCGGAGGATCGCACGGTACGGGTTACGGACGCCGTCGTCGGCAAAAACACTATAGGCTGACGTCATATCAAGAAGTGTCACCTCGCCGCCACCGAGGACCAGAGTGAGGCCGTACTGTTTCGCGTCACCGAGCGTCGTGATGCCCATGGCGCGTGCGAGCGAGAGCGAATCGTTGAGGCCGACGAGATAGAGGGCTTTCACGGCAGGCACGTTCCGCGATTGCGCCAGCGCATCGCGGATGGTCATCGGCCCGTCGAACTTTCCGTCGAAATCGGACGGCGAATAACACGGAGAGGTGTTCGACATGTCGCTTGGCGCGCATGCGGTCGAAAACTGCGTCGGGACGTCAAACAGGATCGTGTCCGGCGTATATCCCTTCAGGAACGCTTCGGCATATACGAAGGGTTTGAACGCCGAACCCGGCTGCCGGTTGGCGAGAGCGATGTTATAGGCCCCTTCTATTTTCGTGTCAAAGTAATCGCGCGACCCCGCCATGGTAAGAATATCTCCGCTTTTTGGGTCTATGGAAACGATGGCGGCATTCGACGCGTTGAACTGCTTTTCATTCTGCAGCGCATACTGTTTTACCGTGTCTTCTGCTTTTTGCTCCAAGTCCGCATCAAGACTTGTGATGATGTGCCATCCGGAATCTCTCACGGTGTCCTCCCCGTATTCCTGCTCAAGGAGCGAGCGCACAAAGAAGACAAAGTGCGGCGCTCTGATGCCGCCGACCGCCGCTGGCTCAAAGGCGACCGTTTCCGCCTTCGCGGAATCGTATTCAGCCTGCGTGATGTATCCCAATGCGAGCATGCGGTCGAGAACGAGATTTTTCCGCGCTTCGAGTGCCCCGCGATGGTTACCGTATGGAGAATAATAGGTAGGCGCCTGGGGCAATGCGGCAAGGTAGGCGGCCTGGGCGAGGTCTACCGCGTTCGCATGCACGCCGAAATATTCTTCGCTCGCTTCCTCAACGCCGTAGATGGTGCCTCCGTATGGATTGTTATTGAGATAAATCTCAAGAATCTTGTCTTTCGGAAGCGCCGAATCGAGCTTCAACGATAAGATGATCTCCTTTACTTTGCGCGTGATGGTCTTATCGTTCGTCAGGACGGTGTTTTTAATAACTTGCTGGTCTATGGTCGAGCCGCCTTGCGCATAGCCAAGATGGAAAATGTCAGAGATCAGCGCCCGTATCATGGACGTCACACGCACGCCGTTGTGGTTATAGAATTCCGCGTCTTCTATCGATACGGATGCCTCTCGGATGTACGGAGAAATTTGGTCCAGGGGAACGATAGTGCGGCGTACGTCCCC
>JAFAQP010000046.1 GCA_019246385.1 Patescibacteria group bacterium
TAATGTGCGGACGATCTCCTCAATGCCGCTTCTGCTTGCGCGTCCCGTAGACGTGATCGTCGAAGGAGAGGTTTGGATGGGGAAGAAAGGCCTTGCCGCATTGAACGATTTGCGGCGAAAGAAGGAAGAGCCTGAGTTTGCGAACCCGCGCAACGCCGCCGCAGGTTCGGTGCGACAGCTTGATCCGCGTATCGCCGCCGAGCGTTCGCTCGATACTTTTATCTATGACGTCGCGCAGTCTTCTGAAACACTCCCGCCGTCTCAATCGCAAGAACTTGGCTATCTCAGGCAACTGGGATTTCATGTAAACGCCGAAGCGCTTTGCGTCTCAGGGATCGAAGGCGTTATCGAATACTGGAAAAAGTGGAGCGAAAGAAAAGACGCTGAAGATTATCTCATAGACGGGATAGTGGCGAAAGTGGACAGACGGGACTATCAAGAGGCGCTTGGCTATACCGGGAAAGCGCCCCGATTTGCGGTCGCGTTCAAATTTCCGGCCGAACAAGTGACGACCATCGTTGAAGATATCGTCCTGCAGATAGGACGGACGGGTATTCTCACGCCGGTCGCGCATCTCAAAAGCGTGACCGTGGGCGGCGTCGTGGTCTCGCGCGCTACTTTGCACAACGAGGATCAGATACGCCGCCTCGATGTGCGCATCGGGGATACCGTGGTCGTTCAGAGAGCCGGCGACGTCATACCGGAAGTGGTGCAGGTCATTCCCGAGCTGCGAAAAAAGAACGCAAAACGCTATGCGTTTCCGAAAAAAGTTGCCGAATGCGAGGGAGACGGTTCTATAGAACGCGTACCCGGCATGGCGGCATGGCGCTGCGTATACAGGAATTCCGCCGTTCAGATGCGGCGTCGGCTCCATCATTTCGCCGGGAAGCATGCATTCGATATCGAAGGGCTGGGACCGAAAACGCTTGATCTTCTGGTCGATGAAGGCCTGGTCACTACGTATGCCGACATCTTTACGCTCGAAGAAGGAGATCTCATAAGCCTGGAGCGATTTGCCGAGGTTTCCGCGAAAAAACTCATTCGGAATATAGATGCAAAAAGACGCATACCACTCGACCGTTTCCTCATTTCTTTATCCATTCCGCAGGTAGGAGAAGAAACGGCCCGGGATATCGCTGCACATTTTCGAACGCTTGCGGCTGTAGAACGCGCTTCCGAAGAATCGCTGAAAGCCATAAACGGCGTCGGCGAGATCGTCGCGGAAGCAGTCTATGCATGGTTCCGAAGCGCGGAGCACCGAAAGACCCTCGAGGCGCTCTCCAAAGAAGTGGTCATCGAGGAAGCAAAGGAGCAAGGGAAGGGAACGCTTTCGGGAAAAACGTTCGTCCTTACGGGAACTCTCACGGGTTTTTCCCGCGATGCGGCAGCGGAAAAAATACGTAGCATGGGCGGATCAGTTTCGCATGCGGTCTCGAAAAAGACGAGTTACGTGGTAGCCGGCGCAAATCCGGGATCGAAATACGACGACGCGAAAAAACTAGGCATTCCTCTTCTCGACGAAGAGGCTTTTCTACGCCTGCTCGTTTCCGGCAGACCCTGATCGGCCGGCGCCGCGTTTCGAGAAAATGGTATATTCAGAGAAATGATCAGCGACGAAGACGTACAAAAGCTCGCACTGCTCTCCCGCGTAGCGCTTACCCCGGAAGAAAGAGCGAGGATGCAAAAAGAGATGGTCTCCATTCTTGCCTATATCGATACGGTGCAAAAAGTGCCGCTTGCCGGGACGCACGCTCCTTCTCCCTATCTCGGCAACGAAAACGTAATGCGGGAAGACGCAGATCCTCATGCGCCGGGCATCTATACGGAAACGCTGCTTTCGCAGGCGCCACGCCGAGAGGGAAACTATCTAAAGGTAAGAAAGATTCTCGACGAGAACTGATATGGAGCTTCCCGAGTTATCCGCAACCGCTATCGCGAAGGGGTATCGCGCTAAAGAATTCAGCGCTGTTGACGTAACGCGTACACATCTTTCGCGCATAGAAAAAGAAAACAAGGAACTCAATGCTTTTCTCGAAGTTTTTGATGATGCGCTCGAAGAGGCGAAAAAAGCCGATGCTCGTTTGGCAACAGGCGACGCGTCTCTTCTCACCGGCATTCCTATTGCGGTCAAAGACAATATCCTTATCAAAGGACGCATCGCCTCGGCGGGATCGAAGATGCTCGGGTCGCACGTAGCCGCATACGACGCCACCGCCGTTGCCCGACTGAAAACGGCAGGCGCGCTATTTTTGGGCAGGACGAATATGGACGAGTTCGCCATGGGATCGTCGACTGAACACTCTGCCTACGGCCCGGCGAGGAATCCATACGACCACTCCCGGGTTCCCGGAGGCTCTTCAGGGGGCTCTGCCGCCGCAGTCGCCGCGCGCCTTGCGCCCTTGGGGCTTGGCTCGGAGACCTGCGGCTCGATACGCCAGCCGTCAAGCTTGTGCGGCCTTGTCGGCCTTAAGCCGACCTACGGCGAAGTATCCCGCTACGGCCTTATTGCTATGGGATCTTCACTGGATCAGATCGGTCCCATGGCGCGCACAGTCGCGGATACACAGATGCTTTTTGCGGCTATCCGCGGCGAAGATCCGAATGACGGTACCACACTTCCCGACAGCAGCGGAGAAAGCGTGCAGAGCAAAAAGATCGGCATTCCACGATCTTTTATCAAAGATGCCGCTCCCGATGTAGTTCAAAATTTTGAAACGAAGATGCGTACGCTTGCCGCAAAGGGGTACGAGCTTGTCGATATCGAATTTCCGTCCGCGCCCTACGGTCTTCCGGCCTATTACATCATTATGCCGGCCGAGGTATCGACAAATCTTGCCCGGTTCGACGGCATGCGCTACGGGCTTCATGTTCCGGCGAAAAACCTTCTTGAAGAATATGAATTGTCGCGTGCGGAAGGCTTCGGACCAGAAACCAAGCGCCGCATCATACTCGGCGCGTACGTTCTTTCTTCCGGCTATTACGATGCATATTACCGAAAAGCGACCGCACTTCGGGGCGTCATCGCGGAAGACCTCAAAAGAATATTCGACACTGTTTCATACATTGCGACGCCAACGACTCCCGGTCCTGCCTTCAGAATCGGCGAGAAAGGCGACCCCGTTTCGATGTATCTCGAGGATATCTTTTCCGCGCCCGCTAATCTGACCGGCATTCCTGCGATATCGGTGCCGGGAGGTTTTGTCGAACGGGAAGGGAACGCGCTTCCAATCGGAGTACAATTCATGAGTCCGAAGCGGACCGAAGGAGCGCTCTTTTCGATAGCGCGCGACCTTCTCGGCGAGGATGAGTGATGCATATAGATTTTTTCAATATCGAATACTGGTTCTGTGCTTTCGCGTCATTATTCGGATCTCATTGCGCCGATACCGGCAGCGCTGAGGCGGGAGAGAGTTTTTGGGGATGGCTTTTTTTCGATAATCCGGTATTCATCTTTATTGCGAAGCTGCTCGGTATCCTCTGGAGCCTGTACAGCGTTCTTGCATATACCGCCTCCTTCTTCTTATTCATTGTGATTGTGGGATCAATCGCCGGCCTTTTCCTCTTGCGCGCACGCGAACAGGCAAAATATGCAAATCTTCCGCCCGCCGAGGCACGCGAGCATCCATTGAGCGAAAGGTGGCATGCCCTGCTTGAAGACACCATGTCTTCGGACCCCTTAAAATGGAAAGAGGGCATACGGGGAGCCGACCTCATGCTCGGAGAGCTTTTTGCAAAGCTCGGCTACGAGGGAGAAACGACTGCGGAGAGGATCCGTCACATTCCGGAAGGCGCATTCGCAAACCTGCATGCCGCCTGGGAAGCCCACCGCATCAAAAATTTCGCTCTTTCGCCATCATCACATTTCATCCTCACCCAGCGGGAAGCCTTTAGAACGATGAAACTTTACGAACAGGTATTCCGAGAATTCGATTTTATTTGATCTTTCCGGCGGAAAGCATACCTTGAAATTTTTTCGTTTACGAAGTATTATCAACATCCTTATAGCGGGGTAGAGGAACGGTACCTCGGGAGGCTCATAACCTCCAGAAGCAGGTTCAACTCCTGCCCCCGCAACAAGTTCATGCCGCTTCTGCGGCAGCAGTTGAGCCGGCACCATCCCACGTACGGGGAGCCATATTCACGACTGTGTAGTGTGGATAGAAGCTATACTTAATGAATGGAAAAGCCGCGGAGGAGTCACTTTGACGGGGTCATTCACGATCCAGCGGATCTTCAAAAGCCGATAGTTCGCATTGAAATACAAAAAGAGGCCTTTCTCGACCTCAGAAAATTCTTTTTTACTTCCGCTCTTATTGTCCTTTTGATTGATGCGGGCGTTATCGGCATATCTTCATTCATTCACGCACGCACGGCAAAAGCGGATACTATTTTTTATCCGGCGACATGTCTTGGTGGATGGACGAACCCAAACAATGCGGAAGGGAAACCGGATGTTTCAGATCCGACACAACTTACCAATTTTTCCGATACTAATTCAGCGGTTCTCTCCTCGGATACCGGAGGAGAAATCTATTGCGGTGGGTTTACCGGAGAAGTGCCACCAGATACTCTCCCGCGAACCTTAACCATTTCGTTTTCTATGGCGGCGAAGCAATCAGCTGCGCCAGCTTCTCCAAACGAGGATACGACGTTACCTCCTGGCATTGTTTCTGCGCTTGAAGGAACAACAACCCCAAATTCCGGCATTCCTTCGTCTGACGAGACGACTCCTCACGCGTCCTCTTCTGACGAGGTAACGGTTCCTTCGTCACCTTCTCAAAATGCACCCGTAGACGGAAGTTCAACTCAAGCCTCTTCAAGTTCTGGCTCGGTTCTTCCGCTACCGGAAAACATGGACAGCTCTTCGCAGGGCAGTCAAACTTTTTTTTGGTTCGGAGATACCGCATACGCTGCAGATGATTCAATTGCCAGTTCTTCTGCTACATCGCCCGCGGCCG
>JAFAQP010000106.1 GCA_019246385.1 Patescibacteria group bacterium
AGCCATCGCAACGACTCCTGAATATGCTCGATTGAACCCGGCACTTCCCGCTTTTGATCCGTATCCTCGATCCTTAAAATAAACGTTCCGTCATTCTTTTTCGCCCAAAGATAGGCGAAAAGACCGGTGCGGAGATTGCCGACGTGCATGAAACCGGTAGGCGAAGGCGCGAAACGCGTGACGACTTTCATGTTCATTTTTCGTGCTCAAGCGCGGTATCCACTATGGCGGCAGCAATGAGCGAAGCGGCGTCTTCCTTCGCAAACGCGCGTGCGGCTTTTTCCATTCCCTCTTTTATCTGCGGGTCGGAAAGAATACGGTCGATCTCCCCGGCAAGCAGATGCGGCGAAAGATTACTCTGTTCGATGACCGTCGTCGCTCCAAGACGTGCATAGGCGAAAGCATTCGACCGCTGGTCCCGAGAAACGCCTTCCGGTATCGGGACGAGTATGGAAGCCTTTCCCCATGACGCGATCTCGGCTATTGAGCCACTCCCGGCGCGTGAAATGACCAAGTCGGCGGCGCCTGCCGCCATTTTCATCGCCAGCGGCGAAAGATATCCATAGGGTTTATACCGGTAGCGTTTCTCATTTTTTTCGAGGATTATGTGTGCCGTTTTTGTTATCGAATCGATATTCGCATTCCCGGTCTGATGGACGATCTGGTATCTGGCCACGAGATCGGGAAGCGCGGAAAGCATAGTATCGTTTATTTTTTCCGATCCCAAAGAGCCCCCGAGGACAAGCACGACCGGCACGTTGGACTCGAGATCCAGGAACTCGCGCGAACCTTCCTTCGCGGGGTGAAGCAGCTCGGCGCGGACTGGGTTGCCGGTGCGCGCGATCTTTTGCCGCACTTTTTCGGGAAAATATTCGTATGCTTCGTCATACGAGACCGCTATCTTTTTTGCGTATTTCGCGGCGGCAAGCGTCGCCCTCCCGGGGATGGCATCCGAGTCGTGAATGATAACAGGGATGCCCAATAGATGCGCCGCAGCGACCGTAGGTATGCTTCCGTAGCCGCCTTTTGAAAAAACGACGTCGGGAAACAGGCGATACAGCATAAGAAGGGTCTGCAGGAACCCGTAGGCAGTCTTAAAAAGATCGAAGAAATTAAGCAACGAAAAATATCTGCGCATCTTACCCGCAGGAGTTTTTACGAATGTAATGCCGTTCTCGTACAGAGCGCGTTCGTCGAGCGCCGCCGGGCCATAAAAATACAGTTGCGGCGGCAAAAGCCTTTGTTCTTTGACAATGGCATGGATGCCTTCCGCGACTGCGATTATGGGATAGAAATGGCCTCCTGTGCCGCCGCCGGTGAAAACAATCTTCATAGATATGTGTTCATTTTCAGTATAGCAACTTCAGACTTTGACCGAACGGGAAACGGAAAGGAGTATGCCTACGGCCGCCAGCGACATGAGAAGCGCGCTGCCGCCGTGACTTACGAAGACCAACGGAAGCCCGGAAAGCGGAAACACGTTAAGCATCGCCGCAATGTTCACAAATGACTGAAATGTGACCAGGACGACGATACCCGTAGCTATCAGTGCGCCGAACATGTCCGGCGCCCGCGCTGCCACCCATAAGCCCCGCATCGCAAAGATGACGTAGAGGAGGATGAGCACCATGCAGCCGACGAAGCCGAACTCTTCCGCAAAGACCGAAAATATCGAATCCGATATCGGCTCGGGCAGCTTGCCGAATTTTTGTATGCTTTGTCCGAAGCCTCTTCCAACAACCTCCCCCGCCCCGACCGCAAGCAGCGACTGCTGGATCTGATAGCCTTTGCCTTGGGAATCTGCAGCGGGATGGAGAAACGTGGTGATCCGGCCAGCCACGTACGGTTTGAACGAGACGATAAGAGTGGCGCCGATGACTCCGATGAGAGCGATCATGAGAAAGTCTTTCCATTTTGCGCCTGCAGCGACGAACATCGCAAAACCCGTCATAGCAATGACAAGGAAAGTGTCGTTGTCGGGCTGGATGATAAGAGGAATCCCGGCAAGACCGGTTATGATCAGAAACGGAAATAGACCGTACCGCCATGAATTCAGTCTACTTTTCGCGTTCGAGAACCAGGCCGCAAGATACAAAATATACGCGATCTTGAGAATTTCCGAAGGTTGTAGCGTTATAGGGCCGAGTGTTAGCCACCGTCGAGCGCCGTTCAAAGTCACCCCGATGTGGGGAACGAACACAAGAAGCGTTCCCCCAAGAGAAATAAGGAATAGAGGGAGGGCATAGCGTCTCCAGAAACGATACGGGATCCGAAGCGCCGCAAAAAATGCTATGAGTCCTCCACCCAACCCCAAGAGT
>JAFAQP010000069.1 GCA_019246385.1 Patescibacteria group bacterium
GCTCGCTCAATGGTGGTCAAAGGGAAACTGGGATTTCATGCGGAGTTTTCTTTTATATCTCGGCACGTTGACTCTCTATCCCGTACTGCTTTCTGGCTTCGTGGCGGAAGACTTAGGGTCGCACAATGGAGCGCTTCCGTATCACAAGGCCGCTGCTATCACGACTGTCGCCATTTTCACCCTCGCTTCTTTGCTTTCCCTATGGCGAAAAGGACAGAACAAAGGCGTTGCAGTTCAGAAAGTTTTCGCTGTTCTCGGTCTTATCGCTCTCGTTATAGTGGGAACCTTAGGAGGTGCGGTCGCGTACGGCTACTACAACGATCCGTTTACCTCGATGTTGACGAGTTTTTTTGGCCTTCAATAAATAATTACTGAGGAACGCGTGGTATAAAAGATTTGCAACAGACGTTGACAAAAATATTCTTTGTATTAAGATATAGTCATGGAACAAAGGGAATATCCGTGGAGAGGAACGATAGAAAAAATCATTTCCGTAAGAAAACAAGATGACTCAGGAAACCCCCTTCCGGACGAACATCTTGGAATGACAATCTATCGCGCCAATGGAAAGAGCTCTCCTGCGGTCAGCAAAACCGCTACGGGCGGCTATTATCTCCGACGCGGACAAAGGGTATTGCCCTATTCTGATCCACGCCACCCTCCGAAATTGAGTAAGATACTAACGACGCTCAAGTCGGATGGTCGAAAGTTAACTCCGGCCAATGCCGCTTCTATACTGCATTCGCTCGACGGTTTTCATGTCGCACGCGGAAAAACGAACGGAAAACATTAAGGTTGTTCAGGATTTCCAAAATAAACCGGCCTATAGCGTTTTTTATCAAAATGCGAATCGAAATTACGGCGTAACGGTAAGCGTCCCCCACATGCCCATGGCGCGATGATTGCCGACCGAGCAATAGTACTGGAATGTGCCCGTCTTTGTCGCATCGAATTCGACCGTAGCGGTATCGCCGGTATTCAGGCGCGAGGTATGAACGTTGAATTCGTCGATGGCAAAATCATGCACGCCGCCTGTATTCGTTATCGTTATCTTCACGTGGTCGCCTTTTTTTACCGTCAATGTTTTAGGGCTGAAGCCGAAATTGAACGCAGACACTGCTATATCATCTTCATGACCCAGGGCCGCGCTTGAGGAAGCGTTTGTATCCACAGTGCCTGTTTCCATACCGCCCGGAGGAAGGGTGTTTGAATTGACGACTGAAGAAGCTCCCTCCTGTACGGGCATGGTTGCCATGTTCGTTTCTGATCCGGGTTTTGCATGCGCGAAGTAATACCATCCTCCCAAAACAAGGAGAATCAGCACAATTAAAAGCACAAGAACACTGTTTTTCATATGGAGTAGTATAGCAGGCCTATGCCTTTGGCATGAGCATTATTGCGTGCGCGCCGCTGCGCCGCCCGGGCGTTGCCCGGCTGGACGCACCGATATAGCGCTCGCCGTTATAGAGCCGTCCGAATTAGCGGACCCGTTGACGAGAACATTCTCCCCGATAGAAAGATCGCTTACGGTTCCAGCTGCCTGCTTCATCACTTGCGTTTCGGTTCCGAAAAGCACGATTTTCGTGCTTCCGTCCGGCAGCTTTATCGTGACTGACGTCGCGTCCTTCGTAATGATAGAGCCTGCCGTTCCGTTAACCCCCGCCCGCGTCCCTCGTCCGCCGAATTGTCCTGCAGCGAATGGTCCACCCGCGCCTCTTGCGCCAAAAGCGGAACGCGCGGTATGCCGCGCGTATACCATGCCACCGTAAAAAGAACCGCCGCCGACTATCAAAAGAAGAACGATGATCCCCAGCTTGAATTGTGTATTCATATACAGTTAATACGGGTCCTTTAGTCGCCGGGGTGCATCACAGAGTTACTCATATCTCAGTGCTTCTATGGGGTTCATTCCCGCAGCGCGTCGCGCCGGATACCATCCGAACAATATGCCAATTGCCGCCGATACACCGAAGGCGAGAAGGACCGCCATCAATGAGATCGATGTCTGCAAAATACCGCTCCACTTCACTACCAACGAAATAAGACTTCCCAAGGCGACGCCTATGACGCCGCCGAGCAAAGTAAGTACAATCGCTTCCGTAAGGAATTGGGCCGTTATATCGCTTTTCTTTGCTCCGATCGCTTTCCGGAGGCCAATCTCCCGTGTTCGCTCGGTTACCGTAGTGAGCATCATATTCATGATACCGATGCCGCCGACGATAAGCGAAATACCCGCGATCGAAGCCAGAAGAAGGGTAAGTGTGTTCGTCACCGCTGAAACGGTCGAAATGAGATCGTTCTGATTCAGGACACTGAAGTCGGCGAGCGTCGGATCCGCAATATTATGGCGTGCCAAGAGCAGCGATGTCGCATCGTTCTGCACCTGAGCCATTGCATCCGTCGAGGCGGCTTCAAGATCGATAGAGGTCAGGTATTGGTCCCCGGAAAGGAAACGCTGCGCGGAAAGAACGGGGATATATATCTCATCGTCCTGGTTCGCGAACCCGCTGCCGCCTTTCGATTTCGTAACGCCTATCACTTTAAAAGTCAGATTCTTTACCCGGATACTCTGTCCGATGACCGCTGAAGGATCGGCATCCGTTCCAAAAAGATCCTGCATGGTCGTCGGTCCCAAGACCGCAACCTTTGCCAGCGACTGGTTCTGCTCGTCGGAAATGAAGGTCCCCTGGTCGATCTCCAGATTCCTCACCTCCGGATATGCCGCAGTCACGCCGTCGACGGTGGTATTCGTGTTCGTTCCCTTTGCCGTTATTTGATAGCGGCCGGTCACCTCTTCGGTCATCGCCGTAATATTCGATACCTGGGAAAGAATAGCTTGCGCATCTGCGTCCGTGAGCGTTTTTGCGGTTCCGCGCCCGCCGAACGCCTGGAACCCTTGCCCGCGCTGCGCGCCCGGCATTATCTCCACCAAATTCGAACCCAAAGACTGGATTGAAGACTGGATGTTCGCTTGCGCGCCTTGTCCGATCGATACCATGGCGATGACGGAGGCGATGCCAATCACAATGCCGAGAATCGTCAGTCCCGAACGGACCTTGTTCGCGGAAAGCGCGGCGTTTGTTTCGAGCAATATGTCGCTGAATCTCATGATGCATCAGTGAGGCGCTGCTCGTGAGCGGAGGAATCGGAAACGATGCGGCCGTCCCGGATAGTGATGATGCGCTTCGCGTGTTGCGCCACTTCGTATTCGTGGGTGATGAGAATGATAGTGCGGCCTTCTTCGCGATTCAATTTCTGGAATGTACCCAGGACTATTTCGCCGGTTTTGGTATCGAGGTTTCCGGTCGGCTCGTCCGCCAATATGAGCGTCGGATCGTTGACCAATGCGCGTGCTATGGCGACGCGTTGTATCTGGCCACCCGAAAGCTCGTTCGAGCGGTGGGTAAAGTGTGTCTCAGAAAGCCCAGCGGCATGGAGAGCCCGCTCCGCTTTTCTTTGGCGTGCGTCTTTGGGCACATCGGCGTATACGAGAGGAAGCATTACGTTCCGCAATACCGTCGTTCGCGGAAGCAGATTGAAAGCCTGGAAAACGAAACCTACTTTTTCTTTTCGGATTTCGGCCAATTCTTCGTCGGATAGGAGAGAAACGTCCTTATGATCGAGGCGGTAGGTGCCCGAGGTCGGCGTGTCGAGGCAGCCCAAAATATGCATCAAGGTCGATTTACCTGATCCGGACGGGCCCATGATGGCAAGGAACTCTCCGTCTTTGACGGCAAAGCTGACGCCGGAAAGCGCCTGGAATGCCGTTTCGCCGGAGCCATATGTCTTAGTAATGTCAGAGATTTCGATCACGAAACTTTCTACGATCAGAGTCCGCGAGCGCCACCGAAGCCTCCGCCGCCGAATCCGCCACGCCCCGCGCCGACGGAAGTGGTCGTGCGGCTCGCGGCGCTCGCCGCATTCGCCGTCACAGTCCGTACGACGATCTGCTCGCCCGCATTCAGCCCCGATGTTATTTCGATGTTCATATCATCGGATATTCCCGTCTCAACCGGTATTTGTACGGGGAGCGTTTTCGGCAGAATGCCTGCCGCATCTGACGACGCCGCATCGGATAGAGGAGGATCGAATGCGAGGACATAACTCTGCCCGTTCTGGGTCTTTACGGCGC
>JAFAQP010000042.1 GCA_019246385.1 Patescibacteria group bacterium
CAGCCTTGCGAAAAGACGTGACCGGATACCTCTATGGCGGTGATATCACCCGCAAGAAAAAACTGCTCGAAAAACAGAAAAAAGGCAAGGAACGGCGGGGAGAGCACAAAAGAGTGGATATTCCGCAGGAGGTATTTCTGAAGATGGTCAGAGGAGGAGAGTCCTGATCTCCTCGAGGCTTGCCGGCTTCGTGAGATGGTGATCGAATCCTATGGCAAGGGCCTTTTGTTTGTCTTCGGGCTGGCCGTACCCCGAAAGTGCGATCGCTTTGAATTCGTGGCTGCCGAGATTTCTGAGGGCGGCGATAATGTAGTATCCGTCCATATCCGGCATACCGATATCGACGACGACGACCTGCGGCCTCTCTTTGGTGAATATACGGATGCCGTCCGTTCCGGAATACGCCGTCAGTGTCTCATGCCCGATTTTCGAAAGGAGTTTGGCGAGTGCATCGGCCGCGCTCTGGTTATCATCGATGATGAGTATCCTTTTCGGATCCGCTTTTTCTTCTTTCGGAGTTTCGACCGGCTGTTCGCCTTGTTCTATGAGAAGGGGAAGCCGTACGGTAAATACGCTGCCTTTTCCGATGCCCTCGCTTTTCGCCGCCACCGATCCGCCGTGCAACTCGATTATTTCCTTCACGAGCTGCAGACCGATGCCAAGGCCGAGTTCGCGCTTTCCGCTTTCCGACTGGAAATAAAGATCGAAGATTTTTTCAAGATCGGCCGCCTCTATTCCCGCTCCGGTATCGGCTACTTCCACGACGATAGAGCTGCCTTCTCTTGATGCGCGGACACGTATCTTTCCGCCCTGTGGCGTGAATTTTTCGGCGTTATTCAATAGGTTGACGAACGCCTGCTCAAGGCGCAGCGGATCGGCAATCGCCGCAAGTGGACTTTCGATATCTACGGAAAATTGAATTCCTTTCTTCCGTATGAAGGCTTCCTGCGAGCGCACCGCTTCTTTAAGAAGCACATCGACGCGCACGGGCTCGGTTTCAAGACGGATCTTTGCCTGGGTGAAACGGTTCACGTCCAGAAGGTCGCGGATAAGTTTCGTAAGAAGATCGAACTGGTGCTCGATAAGAGAAAGCTCCTCTCTCACCGGCGGTTGGAGTTCTGTCATGCGCAGAGTTTCAAGAGAATGCTTGATAGGCGCCAAAGGATTTCGAAGCTCATGGGAGAGGGAAGCGAGGAACCGATCCTTCATGCGGTCACGTTTGGCTATTTCCCCGTATAGACGGGCGTTTTCGGCAGAAACACCCAGGTGATAGCCGAATTCCTGCATAAACTCGAGATCTTCCTGCGTATACGTGCGGAATGTGTCTGCATATGCCATGGAGAGAATGCCGACCGTTTTCCCCGCCGATTTGATGGGTACGATCATAGCGGAAATGGGTTGTAGGAGGAGGAGAAGCTCTTCGATGGCCTCCTGATTGTTCGCCGGATACGAAGGCTTGTTTCCGGCAAGCTGATGAACCTCACCCATGCCCGTCCGCGCCACTCGATAGATAGCGCTCGATTCGCGCGGATGCTCTGTATACTCGCAGAGTTGCTTTAAAAGCTCGAGTTTCGTGGGATCGCGATGCGCGACAGCGATGCGCTCCAGAGAACCATCGTCATTCACGACATTCACGGTACACCAGTCGGCCAGGAGAGGAACGAGAAGCGACGCTTTTTCAGTCAGACGTCCTCGAAGATCGGTAGTATAAGAAAGTATCTTGTGTGACCGCAAAAGGAATTCAAGCCGGTTTTCGATCAGTTTCTGCTTCGTAACATCGGTAAAGAATAATGCGACGAATTCCACGTCGCCGCTTTCCTCAAGGAGAGGAACGCTCGAAACCTTGAGCCACGAGTGGCGGTGTTCCGGATCGATGCGCGCGACCACTGCATCGATGATTTCGTTGCCGGACTTGAACGTCTGCTCGCTCGGATACTCTTCAAACGGAAGGGGGTTCCCATCCTCGTCAAGGACCCGGCTCTCCGATAAGATATTTGCATACGAAGTGCCGATGAGTTCTTGCGGCGAAGCGCGCCTGGCCATTTTTGCAGCCCCGGCATTCGCATACTGAACGATGCGCTCCTTATCAATGACCGCGATAGCGGCATCGGAAGCGTGAAGTACTAAGGAGTCGAGCCAGTCAGCCCGCAGTGCCATAGGGTCGAAATAGTAGCACTTTCCCCCAAATAGGGAAGTATGCCCAGGTTCTTACGATTGGAATACGGGGAAGTAAAGCAGGATCATGCTTACAATAACGATGATCGCCAGGAATCCCCAGACCCATTGAATAATGCCTTTATTTTTCTTATTGAAGAGCATCGCGGCATTATACAATACGGAAGAGATGCCTTTCCCCTCTTAGAATGACACCGCGCGCCTGGAAACGACTGTTTATGAGAAGCGTCCTTTGGGCGGCAATGACTGTGGGTCTTGTGGTGCTATTTTTCCTTATGCGAACCACCTGGCAGATATACGGCAAAGAGCGCGAGGCAGCCCAAGAACATGCGAATGAAGCACAGGCGCTCGCGGAGCTTTCGGCCCGCAAAGCAGCGTTGAGTACCGAAATCGACCGGCTCAATAGTCCCCAAGGCATAGATGCGGAGATACGCGAACGGTATCCGGTCGCCAAAACCGGTGAAGAAGTCATCGTTCTTACTAACAATCCCAACGCTACGAGCAGCGCGCCCGCTGCGGCGCCTTCGCCATGGCAGCGTTTTGTGGACTGGCTTTCATGGTAAGTGCGCTCGGTGTGCGGGATGGGGGAATCGAACCCCCGCCTACTGCTTGGGAAGCAGTCGTTCTGCCACTAAACTAATCCCGCGCGCCCCTACTGTAACACGAGCTTTACTTTTAAAAGCATGGTATACTAAGCCCAATTATAGAGTAAGATAACGATCATGGATAACGCACAGCAAAACGACGCGCAGAAAGAAGAAAAAGGGCAGAAACAGGTTGCCATCTATTCGACCCCGACCTGCCATTTCTGTCAGATGACGAAGGAGTTCTTCGCCGAACATGGCATTCAATATACGAATTATGACGTTTCGAAAGATCTTGAACGCCGGCAGGAAATGTTCAATATCACGAGCCAGATGGGAGTGCCGGTCATTGTCGTAGGAGATGATGTCGTCATCGGTTTCGATCAGGAAAAGCTCTCGGAGCTTCTCGGAGTCGCTGCGTAACAATAAGTTTTAAACCCGCCCATAGGCGGGTTTTTTCATAGGAAGCGAGCGTGGTAGAGTTTTCTCGCGCCCTTCTAGGGCTAAGAAAGCTTTCGTCGGCTCGTTCGAAGAGCGTCCACAAGCGTTTAGGCATTCTTTTCGCTCCCGTAGTTCAATGGATAGAACGGCTCACTCCTAACGAGTTAATTCAGGTTCGACTCCTGACGGGAGCACACCACACAAGTAGTCCACTGCCTTTATGGCTAGGAGAAAGAAAATGGCTCGGTACAAAGCTACGCTTCAGAAGGTGCGTCGCTACAAAGACAAATTAGGAATGGGAATGGATCCTCATATCATAAAAACAGTCGCACTTTTGAACGCCATGGGATTCAAGACCAGCGGGTCATGCGAAGGCCATATGACGCGAAATTATGCCGATATCGTTCCCTGGATACATGTCGACGTCAATCACGACAAAAAAAAGGAATTACGGGTGCGAAAACTGATCGAAGAGTATTGGAAATACCGCAAACCGGCGCATATAGCGGAAGATACTCAGATTCGGTTGAGAGATCTCGGCAAAAATGAAAAACGTGGGACGGTTGATATTCTCCGTATCGAGATCGGTCTAAGTCATTTCTATAGGGTCGTACCTTATAAAGCGCGAATACCTCGGCCGGTCCTAAAATGGTTCCT
>JAFAQP010000036.1 GCA_019246385.1 Patescibacteria group bacterium
TATCGCGCTACGGTAACAGGAAATATTTTAGAGGTCAAGAACGAAAACTTCTGCTTCCGAAATTGCTATAGTAATGCAGCATGCGAAAGAAAAAAGGAAAGTCGAGCAATGAAACAAATTTGCTACAGAAGCGCCTCCAGGGCGTTATAGACGTCACTAGAAGCGGCAAGGGATTTTTATTGCAGGAAAGGGACGATATACCCATCATACGCGACGGCCTCGGAGGCGCTCTTTCAGGCGACATCGTCGAGGTAGCGCTTCGGCAAGGCAAGCGGGAAACTATCGGCCACGTTGTCAGGGTCATAGAGCGGAAAAGCAGTTCTTTCGTTGGAGAGATACGCCGGGGCGCTTCGGGAATGATCCTGCATCCGGACGATCCTCGAGTGTATTTCGACTTTCTTATAGAAGGCACGCAAGGCGCTCCTGAGGGGCACAAGGCCATCTTCGATGTGTCGGAATGGTCTCATCCCCTTCCTAGAGGGAAGATACGCGCGGTTCTCGGTCCCTCAGGCGAACACGAGACCGAGATGCGCGCCATCATCGCCGCGAGAGGTTTTGAGAGCGACTTCCCGAAAGCGGTCCTTGATGAGGGGGAAAGGCTGTACGAGAAGGCCTGGGACAAAAAAGAAGTCGCTACGCGGCGCGACTTCAGAAATATTCTGACATTCACTATAGATCCTGAGACGGCAAAAGATTTCGACGACGCGATCTCATTCAAGAAGCTCGGGGAACACGCATTCGAAGTAGGCATCCACATCGCGGACGTTACGCATTTCGTGCGTCCCGGCACTGCGCTCGACCGCGAAGCATACAAACGCGCCACATCGGTCTATATGGTCGACAGAACGGTGCCGATGCTCCCTCCGCAGCTTTCCGAGGATCTCTGCAGCCTCAAGCCGGATGTTGATCGGCTTACCTTTTCGGCTGTTTTCAAAGTGGAAAACAATAAAGTCATCGATCGCTGGTTCGGCAAAAGCATAATCCGCTCGCAAAAGCGCTTCACATACGAAGAAGCGGATGTGGCGCTTAAAAATCCTGATGGGCCACTGCATGAGGAGCTTGTGGAGTTGTGGAAGTTTGCTTCGCATTTGCGAAAAGAACGCCATAAGGAAGGCGCCATTATGTTCGGCTCCGACGAAGTACGGCCGGTCATAGATGAGAAGGGCAAAGTGATTGGCTTCAGGCGAACCGAATATACCGAATCGCATCAGCTCATAGAAGAACTGATGCTTCTTGCTAACCGCGAGGTTGCTACGTATGTCTCAAAACATCTAGGAAAGAAAAACCGCCTTTTTGTGTACCGTATCCACGACGTGCCCGACGCGGAAAAGCTCGAAGAGCTTGGCGTCTTTCTGCGTGCCATCGGCTATCAGCTCTCGCTCGGCAAAAAACCGGGAGCAAAGGATATAAATCGCGTTCTCAAGGAATCCAAAGGCTCGGCGCATGAAAAGCTGATACGAACAGCCACCATTCGCTCCATGGCAAAGGCCATCTATACGACGAAGAACATCGGCCACTTCGGCCTCGCATTCGAGAATTATGCGCATTTTACGTCCCCTATCCGCCGCTACCCCGATGTCATGGTCCATCGAACACTTGAAACGTTGCTTTCAGGAAAACAGATAACCGAGAAGCCGGAAGTAGTAGAAGAAATGGCTATCCACGCGACGGCGCGCGAGGTCTCGGCCGCCGAAGCCGAACGCGCAAGTGTGAAATTGAAGCAGGTCGAATACTTCGCCGAGCGCATCGGCGAAGAGCGCGAAGGCACGGTTTCTGGCGTTACCGAATGGGGCATCTACATAGAAGACAGCGAAACAGCCGCAGACGGCATGATCCGTCTGTCTTCAATGACTGACGATACGTACGAATACGATTCAAAAAAGTATGCGGCAATAGGCCAGCGCAGCCGCAAGGTTATTCGTCTTGGGGACACGGTCCGCTTCCGTATCGAACGTGCGGATTTAGAGAACCGTACGCTTGATTTTCAGATCATAAACGCCGAGTAAACCGGGCAAGCGGGGCAAAAGCTTTTTGTATAAGGCCGGTTGCTTGGGCACTAGCATGCTTCTAGCGTATCAAAAAATAACAAGCGGCCAATGACGCGCGGAAGATCCGCGCCAAATAAATGAATTAGTCATAGGATGATGCTACCTTAAGTAATATTTTCAATGTTTGGTATGGACTCATCGCCAAGAGCCGCACGCAGTATCCGACGACCCCATTCATGCTCGTTCCCTTTAGTGGTCCGGAAATAGACCCCAAAAACGCGTAATATACGCTGAGCCTCTCTCCGATCGGCAGCTATTTCGGCCTCGCGCTCTTCTTCGCGGCCAAGAGGACAGTAGCGATTTCGAGGCCAATGTTCCGAATACCCCTGTTGCGAACATTCGCACGGCGGACCGTGCTCTATGGAATATTTTTCAGACATGGGAAAAATCTTACAACATAGCTTCTAATACAGGGCCCACTTCTCCCATAACCTTTTTGTGATCACCATGGCGCGGGCACTGCGGATTTTGCCAGGACCCCGAGCAGTCTCCTCTGCAACGCGGCCTGCTGTCCAGAGGAGCAACTTCTTCAGTCCAGACAATTGGAACATAGTTTTCTGTCATACTCTTTGATGTTCTGATAAAGGGCAAATGTTTTCGGGGCGTGCCTCACACGTGCAATAAATCTCTCTCGCTATTTGGGCGCCGTGCTCTTGAAGCAATCTGTTCCACGCCGCTTTGCTGTGTTTTGGAACCACGCAACCGATATCGTGTGTATTAAGGTTGCAATAACAGGTGTAATAGAGTCTATCGAATAACCTGATATGCCGACGTTTTCGCGGTTCTTTATTAGGCATCCTCATTACCTTACGCATCTGTATCGCGAGTAACACCATGTCGTTGTCCCTTCTTGCTTCCCGTACCGATTTCTGTCCGCGATTTTGCCGAGCATGCCATTTGGTTAAAGCAACAATTTTTTCCGCATGAGATACCCTGACTTGCCTTTGCGCACGCGGCGGTTTCTCAATTGTAGTTAGCCACATAACTAATTTATGAGATTCTTGTAATGGCGCTCGCCATAACAAAAACCTATTTGAATAAAGTGAACTCTAACGGTTATGTAGAAAAATCGGAGCGAGTTACGCTCCGAAAAAGACAAAAGAGAAAATCAGCGAGAGTGCGCTTTGGCGGTAGACTGATGTTGTCCGCGCCGTTGTCATATGTCTATTTTAAGGCAATCTGTTAACATTAGCAAACGAATCGTTCTCTTTTGCGTTCTAACGCCCGGCAACGGATCTGTCGTTCGGCAGGGTGGCTATCACAAGCCGCGGATAGTATGAGATTCGACGAAGACGTACACTATGGCGACAACCGATGAGAAGACCAGTTTGGTTTCAATTCATCGATGCAATATTTACAGAGATTGCTGTTCATCATCCGAGGAGCCCCGCATCTGCTGCAGTTTAAATCTAAGTCGAAAGATTCTGCGCTCATAACTGTATTATAAAGATGTATTTTTAAAAAGTCAACCCCCTGTCACGCTTGGCTTCTAGGATACGGGACGCGGCCAAAGAAAACGCAGCGATGCGATAAGTTGTTGCGTGTTCTGAGGCGAAGCGCGAAACCTCTTCCCACGCTTTTTCCATGTGCTCCCGAAGCATTTCATTGACTTTTTCCCGGGCGATATTCTCCCCTTTCCGGTTCTGCATCCACTCGAAATAAGACACGGTGACACCGCCGGCGTTCGCAAGCACGTCCGGTATGACCGGTACGTTTTTTTTCTCAAGCAGGCTGTCCGCTTCATCGGTTGTCGGACCGTTAGCAAGCTCTACCATGAGTTTCGCTTTAAAGTTTTCAACCACGTCTTTCGTAATAACGCCGTCCAGCGCCGCCGGAACAAGAATATCGGCGTCCATGGTAAGAACGTCTTCAGGCTTGCCGCGTGTCTTACCGGGCGCGTCGACGAGAGACTTCCCTTCCTGCTTCAGTTTTTCAAGCGCGTCAGGGTCGAGACCATCCCCATCTATAAGCGAGCCTTTCGAGTCCGCAACTCCCACAATGCGGTATCCGCGCTCATGGAGAAGAATAGCCATGGTCGCGCCGGCGTTCCCGAAACCATGAATTGCGACGCGCAGATTCTTCGGTTCCCATTTTTTTTGTTTTACGAAAGCTTCAAGGATAAATACCGCGCCCATTGCAGTAGCGGTATCCCTTCCGGCGATGCCTCCCAAAGAAAGAGGCTTGCCCGTAAAGGTTGCTGGAGCGTTTTTGCCCGCCCGCTTCTCATATTCATCGAGCATGACGCCCATGATCTCGGCGTTCGTATACACGTCAGGCGCGGGTACGTCCGTATCCGGACCTAAAAAGTCATGAAATGCCGCGACCCAGGCGCGCGAAAGCGCGTGTATTTCTTCTTTCGTATGTTTTTTAGGATCGAAAGTAATGCCTCCTTTCCCTCCGCCCATCGGAATATTTACGACAGCGCATTTTATCGCCATCATGGCAGCCAACGATTTCACTTCGTCCAAATCTGCCTCCGGATGAAAGCGGATCCCGCCCTTGTAAGGTCCGCGAGCGTTAGAAAATTGTACGCGGTATGCCGGGTATTCAAGCGTTTTTTCGCCTATCTTTACCGAGAGAGTTTTTTCGAGGACGCGGTCTGGCGTTTCCAATGCAGCTGCCTCTTCGGGCCGTAGATCCAACATTTTTGCGGCCTCGAGAATCCGCGCTTTATATTGCTCAAAAGCGTTCTTTGTCATTAGAGAGAGTTATTTCGCTACTTTTACGGCTTCCTCAAGCTTGACGGAAAGGACCTTCGATACACCGTCGCCTCCCATCGTGACCCCATAGAGGATGCCGGCTCTGCTCATCGTCTCACGATTGTGTGTAATTACGATGAGCTGAGATTTTTTCGCGAGAGATTCAACCATATCTCCATAGCGCCTGCTATTCGACTCGTCAAGGGCGGCATCGGTTTCATCGAGAACGAGAAACGGTGGAGGATTGACGGAAGACATCGCGAAAATGAGAGCTATCGATGTAAGCGCCCGCTCGCCCCCTGAAAGCATGACGAGACTTTTGATTCGCTTTCTGGGGATAGAAAGGGCGATCTCGATTCCAGAAATCGTTTCCTCTTCTTCTGCGGCCGGCCCCTCTTCGTCCTCTTCTGAGGATCGGGCTTTTCTCACCTTTTCCTCAACCGTCACGAGAGCGGCCGTTCCCCCGTCGAACATGACGGCAAAAAGCTCCGTGAATTCCTTATTTATCGCTCTGATGCCGTCGCTGAATCGGCTGCCAAGCTCTTTTTCAAGGTCGACGATAAGTTGCTTCAAGGATTCGGAAGCGGTCGCAAGATCAGCAAGCTCTTTTATAAGGAAAGTTTCGCGCTCGGTCGCTTCCTCGTATTCTTTCATTACGTCCTCTCCCCCGCCGCCCATTTCTTCCAGACGTATCTTTATCTTCTCAAGTTCCCGTTTTTCCGCCGCCTGTTCTTCGCGGGATGCGGATCCGCCGAACGGTTCTTCCGCGTACGAAAGCGTATCGCGCCCGATAAGAACGGCTGATTCTGAAAGGTCGCGCTTGAATTCCGCTTCTTCGAGAGAGGCGCGTTCTTTTTCGTTCATCAAAGACTCAATGGCATGCCGGACCTCGCGCTCTTCGGCCGCAAGTTCGAACATTTTTCGTTCCTTTTCGCGCTCGTTCGTCCGCGCGGCCTCCAGTTCAGAGCGTATAGCCTCGATCGAGGCGCTCAATTCCGCTTCTTTTTCGGCAAA
>JAFAQP010000030.1 GCA_019246385.1 Patescibacteria group bacterium
TGGAACATGATCCCGAATTGCAGAACCTCCCGCCTTATGAGGCTTTTTTGAAAAGTTTCAGCGAAAGAAGGAGAACGGTGGTGGAGCTTTTACTTACGACTATGACGATGAAGGAAATATCCGAGCAAACCGGCATACTGCCAACGGCACTCGCGACCCTGGCGAATGAAATTTTTAGAGCCGTAGGTATGGGTAGCAGAGAAGGATATATTAATTATGCGGAACGTCTTAAGGCAAGATCTACCTAGAGCGTCGCGAACTACGAACGAGATCTGCCCAGCTGCTTTCATGTACTGCAATCGTCTCTATTTTATGAAGCGGAATCCGAGCTCCATCTTTGTCGACCCGTTCTATACCTAATTCATAACTATTTACATTTGAAACGAGACCCTCGATCATTTCGCTTTGCGGTTCCGCATCGGAAATATCTTTTGCTTTTTTCTCGACTAACACGCGCACGACGACGCCTGCGCCGATCTTTTTCGCGCGGATATCTCTGAGAACCTCGTTATTTCGCTGACGTATCTTTTCTTTATCAGCTGCGCGCTTCGATTTCGGGCCTGTTTCCATGGTTATACGAGAGCGGAAGAGTGGCCTTCAATCAGCGTTACCCGATGTATGAGAGAAAAGAGTATAAAGAATGTGTTTCCATCCGACCGCCTTACTTTTATGCCGCTTTTTTCTTCGTTATAGAGTACTGCCAGGAGAGTACCTGTAACGGTGTGAACATTTCCGTCAGTATTGGATTCTTTTTCAACCCGTATTACGTGTCCTTTACGGGCGTTTGATTCCAGAAAGGCATTCCGTCCCCATTCTGTTCTATCAGCCAGATATAACGCGCGTAAACGCGCAGCTTCAGATCCTGGCGGCGGGTACATTTTGCTCACCATCTCCATCCACCTTTGGTTTGTCCTCGTTACGCGACTGATTGAACCGAAAGGAATAAATGAATTCCCTCGCTGCGGCCTCCTCAGAATGATGCCGTTTGTATTCGTTTCAATTAATTCTCCTTCGACCGTCTTTGTATCATGGCCGTTTTTATCTATTTCTTTTTCTACAACGATGATTTCTCCCACCGCGGACCCAGATAAAAGCAAGCATCCTAAACCATAATCCGCCTTATCTCTGTGATAGGTCTCCCGAAGACCCTCAAGCTTCGTTTGCAACGCGATATTTGCGGCACGAGCTGTACGCAAAGGTTTCGCCTCCTCCATCAGCTCATCCCACTGCTCATCGCTCACAGATACTTCCTCTATTACGGTAAAAGAAATATACGCTGACCCTCCGTCCGGCTCTTCCATCACTATGCCGTTTCCGTTCGGAAAGAAATCTTGAAGAAGCCCTACGATCTCATCCGTTTCTCCCCACTCTGTCTTGGAATCCTTTTTTACCCGTATCACTTGTCCGATTTGCGCTCCCGAACGGAAAAAGCTATCGCGCCCATATTCGGTCCTGTCATTCCGATATTCCGATCGAAGCCGCGCTTCTATTTCTGCCCCCTCCATAATAGGGAAGCTTTTTAACACAATAATGGAAATATTTCAACCCTGTGCGCCGTCGAAAACTTAAACTCATTTGCACTATGTTGTTGAGCGATTGGCCAATGAGATCGGGCGTTCAGCCTTTTTGATTACTGGACAAGGAGAAACTTGCGGGTACGAGGGCCGACTGCGCCAAAGACAGTCGTACTAGGGGAACCTGAAGCGACGATATTGTACTGGGCCTGGTAGCGTTCTACCGCGGCGAGAGTAAGGGGTCCGAAGTATCCGGTGACGAGGCCCTGCGGGTAAATGGAAGGGAAACGAGCAAGGAGGGTCTGAAGGCACGAAACCTGCGCTCCTGACATTCCTAGGGCGAGGTGCTGGTTCAAAGGACAGGCGGTTTGCGGGGCGGATGGCACCGGCCCACCACTCGTTGCTTCAGTATCCTGTGCCGTTCCAGAAACGCACGCTATTCCCGCAGGACAAAGGGAATGCGAGACCGCAACGCAGTCTGCTCCCATGGGACACGTCGTCGTGGCATCCCCTTGAGCGATATTAACCGGAGATGATGTCGCTGTTACTAAACCGGGATCGTGACACGGAAACGCGTCGGGCGGGCAGTTATGATTTATGCATAAAGCTCCGGGCGGACACGTGGGATGTGGAATGCAATCAGCGCCGGGAGGGCAGGTAGGCGGGGGCGGGGGATTCGGAACGCTGGAAGCTCCGAGAGGGCATGGCGGCTGTGGTACGCAATATGCGCCAGGCGGGCATACCGGGTGGGGAATGCAGTCTGCTCCCATCGGACAAGTACTAGAACCTATCTGAGCGGGTGGAAGGGGGTTCGGAGGTATAGGAGTGCCTACAGGAGCGATTACAGGAGTCGTTGTACCTACGATGGGAACATAATACGTGCAATTAACACCGGGAAACTGACAATGCTGATACACGCCTGCGGCAGGAGTTAAAGAGGACGCGGTGTCTACTCCCGTAGAGGGGAGAAACGCTCCTACCGGTGCTGCTATAAGCGGAGTGTAGTAATCGCATACGCCCGGGGTAGTGCAATATTGGTATACACTCGCCGCATGGGCGACGGCAAAGCCGCCAAAGCTTAGAAAAAGAATGAGAAGGATCAGTATGCGGTTTACCATACGGCAACGACTTATTAATAAACGAATATCTCTATCTATAGTTTATATTTTTTACGCACAAGTCAACGGGAACCTGTTCCTATTTATTTAAGGACGTTCCACATTGCCGGGTCTTCGGCGCCGCCAAGGCTGAATACGGCTACACCGCGGATACCAAGCTGGTGCGCGAGCTGTACTTTGTCCTGTATCGCTTTCGCGTCACTCCAGGTCACGTAATTGAACGGCTGCGTCGTGTCTACCTGAGAACCCTGGTTCTTTACTGTTGAATTGGCGGGATTCGTCGATTGCTGGGTTTGCGTAGAATCCGTGCCAGTAGGCGCTGCGTTCTGCAGCGCACTCGGGTTGTAGACGAATCCGATCTCGTCAGCGCTCGTTCGGGTCGGCGTAATGCCAAGCTGCGAGGCTATCTGTGTTCCGTATGCCGGATTAAAGGGCCAGAGCACGCTGTACTCGAAGCCGCCGTTCCCTTGCGGAGTCACGCTGTATTCGTATCCGTATGTCGGTACTCCAACGACAAGCTTATTCCGGGAAATGCTCTGCGCGGCGAGATTAATAAGATCGGATACCCATCCCAAATCCGCAACGGGCGCGTACGGCGCGCTGCGCGCCGCGTCCAGCCGAAGGTCTATCGTTCCCTGGTCATACGCCATTATCTCCACCCGGTCGCAGTATTTGTTGAGAGCCGCATAGTCGTTCGCATAATCAGTCGCGTCGGAAGGTATAGTCGCTCCCGGAAGATACCGGTCTTCCAAAGGCTGGCGCGCCTCTATCGTGCAGTAGAGCCACTTGTTGCCCATTCGCTGATAAAGGCCTTTCAGGAACGTGGAAAAATAATTTATCGTGTCGGCTTTTTTTGCTTCAAAGTCGATATCAACGCCGTCGTAGTTGTTCTGTTTCGCGAGATTCGCTATCTGATCTTCTAAGGCGACGCGCGCGGTCGAATCGCTGAGTATTGCCTGCTCAGCCTCCCCATTACCCCATTCTATGGAAGGAACGACGCGTACGCCTTGCGTGCGCGCGGCGGCGATGAACGCGGGCCACGGCCCGCTTTCCACGTTATCGGTATCGACCACCTGGCCGTCAGTGTTGACGTGATAGCCGAAAGGCATGATGCTCGTCAATTGCGAAAGATGTTGCGCAGTGTCGGCGGTCGCAGTTGCTGCTCGCCAGCTGGGAACCCATCCAGAAATTTCAAACTTTCCTGTTGCGGCAGGAGTAAGCGCGCCTCCGAGAGTTGAGGGCTGCGTTCCCGGTGAAGAACCCGTCCCACCCGTAGATCCGGGGCTTGAACTTGTACCCGCGGTCGAACCGGAAACGGTGCCGCTTGCAAGCGCGGCCTGCGTGTGCGGCCCCACGATGCCATAGCTTGAACCGGAACACACGATATTTTGGTCGCACTGGAATTTCTTAACTGCCGCGAGAGTGAGCGAGCCGAAATACCCGGTGTTGCTGCCTGGCGAAAGATATCCGTCCGCAATAAGCGTACCTTGCATCGCTCTCACATCGCTTCCGCTCATGCCGTATACCATTGTTCTTGACGCCGCATGTGCGGCAAGCGGCAGAACGAAGAGAGAGAAAATGGCTACGGGGATAATATTTCGAAGCACTTTTTTCATAGTCTGCATATTGTAGCAGATGAGCTTTTAAGCCATTTCTTACGGCCGGAACCTTTGTAGAAACCCGCCTTTAGGCGGGTTTCGTATCTACGTATCTATCTGAACGTTACTACGATCACTTGCCCGTCTTGCGTGGGAATCATGAAGCCAAAGCCTCCGCCGCCGAATGCCTGCCGGAAAGCGCGCCTACCGAAACCTGCGTTCCCATACGCGACCTCTCTTTGCGGTGCGGGAGCGAGTTCAGCATTCGTGCGGGAAATGGAGAACGCATCGGCCGCTACCAAGCTTGAAGGAGTGGCGAGCGCCGTGAGGCCACTCCCGGTCGCCATCGTAATCGGGTGAGCGTTCGAAGATTCTATGGTCTCTCGGGAGCCGCTCTCCACCGTGTAACCGTTCGTGAAATGTACGGTACCGAAGTTATCGAGCGGAATGTAACCCGCGGAGCGGCCCGTTACCGCAACAGGCATTTCCTCTACCCACTCGGCCGAGGAATGAGAAGACCGATAGTTGAGATCTTTCTCATAGCTTTTGCCGGTCGTAATATCGGAAAATGAAAGACGCCATACATTCGGGGAAGTTTCGACCAACGAAACAGTGACCGAGTCACCGCCATTCACTTTAAGCGGAATGATAGTCTGCGCCCGCGGAAGAAGTTCATACCATGCCTCGTACGTGATGTTGCCGTTCTTAACGATAGCCTGAGTGCCAGACTGAATAAGATCCCGGCTCTGAATGCCGCCGATACCAACCCATGTCGCGTCCGCGGCGCTTGTGAGAGAATTCTCCGGGCTCGGAATGACCCAGGTGCCTCCGATTGACGAATAACTTCCCGAGTCCGCCACGTACCCGGACCAGTTGCCCGAAACGGACGAACTTACGCCATTGTTGACCGCTGTGTCGCCGAAAGCTTGTGAGCCGAATGCGAGCGCCTGCGTGCCGGAGAAGATCGAAATGCCGATAAGAAAGAAGGAAACGAGTTTGTTGAAGATCGTGAGCATATACGTTAATGATGATGATTACCCGATAGAGATTACAAAGAGCCCGATTAAGGGCCCATGTAGATGTATACGAATAAAGTATGCCGAATGTTTCCGCTGGATTGCCGAATGCTTTTTACCTCGTAAGCTCATTTGGAAGAGCACCGGCTATCCTTTATCATAGGCATATGGCTATTCGGATCGACGTCATATCTGCGATTCCGGATGCGCGAGCCCTGGTCAAAAAAAATGAATTTCAAGGCCTTGTCGGAAAAGGCAAGATTCGGGCTGTCCAAATAGCCGATTCGTATACTATCGATTCCGCGCTGACGAAGACGGGCCTCACAGAGGCCCGTCTCGCGTTAACGAACCCGAAAACAGAAAGATCGTATAGAGGGCAGTGGCTGCCGAAGCGGTTTACAAGGGGAATCGAGATAGGTTTTTTGCCCGGCGTCACTGATAACGCCGGCAATACGGCAAAAGAAATGATAGAAGATGCCGCGCGGCATGCGTTTGAACCCGGCGAACAGGTTTATTCTTCGCAGACTTTTTTCATTACGGGCGCGGTGTCGGAAAAAGACGCTCAAAAGATAGCCGCTAGTCTTCATAACCCTCTTATACAAACCGCGCGAGTATTCGGGTCTGAGATACGGAAAGAGAGGCCGACACCTCGCATACCGCGCGTCGTTCTTTCCGGGTCCTCAAAAGTGATACATGTTGATCTCGACGTTCACGATGATGAATTACAAGCACTGAGCACATACGGCATACGAGACGAGAGTGGTGTGCGTCGCGGTCCTTTGGGCCTTAGTCTTCCGTATTTGAAGGTCATACGTTCGCATTTCAAACGCCTCGGCCGCCAGCCGACCGATATCGAGCTTGAAACTCTGGCGCAGACGTGGAGCGAACACTGCAAGCACATTATTTTTGCAAGTCCGATAGACGGCGCGCCGAAAGGTATATACAAAACCTATATAAAAGGAGCGACTGAAAAAATACGGAAAGCCAAAGGCAGGAAAGATTTCTGCGTTTCGGTATTCAAAGATAATTCCGGGGGCATCGAGTTTGATGAAAAGTATGTCATCACCCACAAAGTGGAAACGCACAATACGCCTTCGGCTTTGGACCCGTTCGGTGGCGCTATTACCGGCATCGTCGGGGTCAACCGGGACGCATTGGGATTTGGTCTCGGCGCAAAGCCGGTCGCGAACGTATACGGCTTCTGTTTTGCTCCGTCGCGCGACGCGAGCCGCCTCTATCGCGACAGAGCCCAGAGAGAGGAGATGCTTTCCGCAAAACGAATCGCGGAAGGCGTGATAAAGGGGATAAACGCCGGCGGCAACCAGAGCGGCATTCCGACCGAAAACGGATTCATGCTTTTTGATGCTTCATATCGGGGCAAGCCGCTCGTCTTCGCCGGAACCGTCGGCCTGATTCCTAAAAAAAGAAACGCGCGCATGCTCTATAAAAAGAAGGCGAAGAACGGCGACTATATCGTGATGGTCGGCGGGAGAGTGGGCTTGGACGGCATTCATGGCGCGACCTTTTCGTCGACGGAACTCAATGCGAATTCTCCTTCAACCGCAGTGCAGATAGGGGATCCGATAACCCAGAAGAAATTTTCCGATGCTCTGGCGAAGGAGGCGCGCGACTTGGGCCTCTATAACTCGATAACCGACAACGGAGCCGGCGGTCTTTCTTCTTCGGTGGGAGAAATGGCGCGGGAAGCTGGCGGATGCCGAGTCGACCTCGAGAAGGTGCCGGTGAAATATCCCGGCCTAGAACCATGGCAGATATGGATATCGGAATCGCAGGAGCGCATGACGCTCGCGGTCCCTCCAAAAAAATGGCGCGCATTTTCGGCACTCATGCGCCGGCGGGGCGTAGAGGCGACGGTGATAGGCGAATTTACTCGAAGCGGCGCGTGCGTCGTCGCGTACGCGAGGAAAACGATCCTCGATATACGCCTCGATTTTCTCCATGACGGCGCGCCGCTCTATCCGCTCCGGGTCGAAAAACGGGAAACGAGAACGGAAGCCCCGAAGGTGAGAGCCCTGCGCGACTATTCTCATGCGCTTGCCGCGATGCTTTCGCGCGAAAATCTCGCATCAAACGAATTCCTGTCGCGGCAATTCGATCATGAAGTGCAAAGCGGTTCGGTACTGAAGCCCATCCAAGGCGCCGGACGCGTGAGCGCTGAAGCGGGCGTCTTCAGGCCGGTTCTCAGTTCGTCTCGAGCAGTGGTGCTTTCTTCCGGCGTCGCGCCTTTTTACAGCGACCTCGATCCATACGGCATGGCCGCCGCTTCAATCGATACCGCGATACGCAATGCGGTCGCCGCGGGCGCCTCCATGGATCATCTGGCGCTTCTCGATAATTTTTGCTGGACGGAATCCGATACGCCGGGAAGGCTGTGGCAGCTGCGCGAAGCGGCCCGGGCCTGCTATGACTATGCGGTCGCATACGGGACACCCTATATTTCCGGGAAAGACAGCATGTTCAATGATTTCAAAGGCTACGATGAAAAAGGGAATTTCGTACAGATATCCGCATTGCCGACGCTTCTCATCTCGACGATCGGCGTCATGGAAAACGCCGAAAACGCGGTATCGATAGATGCGAAGTGCCCCGGCGATTTCCTCTATCTTCTTGGAGAGACGCACGAAGAACTCGGCGGCTCGGAGTTTTTCCGCATGATCGCGGAGCATGGACAGAAAGGGAAAATCGGCGGCCGCGTTCCCAAGGTTGAAGCGAAAAAAAATTTGAAGTTATACAAAACATTCGAAAAAGCCGTGCGTGAAGAGCTCGTGGCCTCCGCCCTTTCGGTGAATCGGGGCGGTCTTGCGCTCGCGCTTTCAAAAAAAGCGCTCGCGGGGAATCTCGGCATCGAAGCCGATCTCAGTAAGATTCCGGGCACGGCGAAAGCGCCGCACGCGCTTCTTTTTTCGGAATCGCAGGGACGGATACTCGCAAGCGTTCGTCCGGATGCGGCGCACCGATTTGAAAAGCTTTTCACGGGACAGGGGTATCGCCGCATCGGCGCGGTAACAAAGAAGCCCGTACTTTCCGTAATGCTCGCGAATAAAAAATTGGCCTTCTTGTCCCTGAATAAAGCATTGGCGTCCTACCGCAAAACGTTCAAAGAATGGTGACATGAAAATCAAACCTAAAAAAGCAAAAAAGGTCAGGGCGCTTGTCTTCTCCGGATACGGACTCAATTGCGAGGAGGAAGCGGCGTACGGTTTCACGCTCGCGGGAGCGGAAGCGGACATCGTGCATATAAACGACATCATCGATGGCAAAGTCTCCGTGAACGATTATCAGATCCTGTGCTTTCCCGGCGGCTTCGCGTATGGCGACGATACCGGTTCGGGGAAGGCATATGCCAATCGCGTAAAGAACCATCTCGGGAAAGACCTGGCAACCTTTCTGTCTGAAGGGAAGCTCATTATCGGGATCTGCAACGGTTTTCAAATACTGACCGAGCTCGGGTTGCTTCCGGGGGCTCTTACGTACAACGATTCGAACCGGTATACGGATCGCTGGGTAGATCTTGAAGCGGAAGGAGAAAGCCCCTGGCTTACCGGCATTACGCGGTTATCGGTTCCCGTTGCTCATGGCGAGGGGAAGTTTGTCGCGCCGCCCAAGGAACTTGCGGAATTAAAAAAGAAAAAAATGGTCGCTCTCCGGTACGTGAAAGGAGAAATGTGCGCGTATCAGGATCTGCCGCTAAATCCAAGCGGCACGATGGAGGATATCGCTGGCGTGCTTTCCCATGAAGGAAGGGTTTTCGGTCTTATGCCGCATCCCGATCGGGCGCTTTTCAGTACGCAATTGCCCCACTGGCCCTTGCTGAAGGAGCGCGCGCGGCGGGGAGAAAGTTTTCCGGAACATGGCCCGGGGCTTGCGATATTCGAAAACGGCGTGAATTATTTCCCGAATTGATCCACGTACAGATTCATCCGTCTTTCACCGCGAGAAGCGTAGTGTCTTTGTTGTATGAGCATGAACGCGATACAGGTAATTACGCGAGATCACCGCGCCATTGAAGAGGCATACGAAGACTATCGGAACGCCGTCGACGAGGATGAGAAAGCCGCCGCCGCGAGCCGCATTCTCGCCATGCTTGATGCCCACATCAGGATGGAAGAAACATATTTCCATCCGGCCATTCAAAAACAGGGGAAAATTGAAGAAGGGCTTGTCGGAGAGGCGGAAGATGAGCTTGCCGATATGAAGAGCCTGCTCTCCGTGGCGCGGGTCGCCGAAGCGGAAGAAGAAATGGACGTGGCCATCGAGGATTTGATGCGCGAGGTGTCGATACATGCCGACGAAGAGGTCGATGTGGTATTGCAGGCGGAAAAAGCTCTTTCCGAAAGGGAACTTGAGGAATTGGGAAAGAAAATGGAACCGCATTCTGCTG
>JAFAQP010000040.1 GCA_019246385.1 Patescibacteria group bacterium
CCGCATACACGTTTCCATCCGCGAACGCTCCGAACGGACCTTCGGCATAGTTTTCGTCGTACGTTTTGGTTGGGTCGTAGAAGGGAGTTTCCATGCTATTTGAAATATGTTAGCAAAAACATCCCGCCGAGCGATAGAGCAACGCCAATACTCTGGTACAAGTTTATCTTCTCATGCCAAAAGAGAAGCCCAATCAGAAGAGCATAGATAATGAGCAGTGGATAAAAAAGGGCGGTAAACCCCGATTGAGGAGCGCCTAAAGCGTATGCCCGTATGATAGCAGCGTTCCCGAGGCTGATGAGTGCTCCTATTGCAAGCGCAATAGAAAAATATTTTGAGTCAAGGGCGAGTGATTTGTTCGACGACGTTACAAGATATAGAGCGATCATGACCAACGCGCCGACCCCGGAAGCGTAGGCATTGATGAGGAACGGAGAAAGATCTTTCGGAAATAATTTGGATAGAGATTGATACGTCACGAACAGGACCGGCGCGACGATAGCGATAATTTGCCAATTCATGGCTGCGAATGCTCCTTCATATATTTCGCTCCATGTCCGAGCACGGTATTGACTGGAATCTGTTTGAGCCATTCGGGCAATTCTTCTTCGGCATAACTTTCCGAAGGCAACTCGGCGAGCGCGTTCATTGCCACCCCGAAAAGCTCAGAATTAATATGCGCGGGATCTCGATTGACGATGATGGTCAGATGTATGAGTTCTCCGCCGGCCTCACGAATGGCGTTTAAGGATTTCATGACCGAACCTCCGGTCGTGACGGTATCCTCAACTGCAAGCACCCGTTTCCCTTTTACGAGCTTGTCGTATCCGCGCCGACTTGAGAATGCCTGCCCGTCATCCTGCGTTTTTTCCGTAAAAAGGCTCAGAACCGTTTTGCCCGTCAATTGCGAAAGATGATGCGCCGTCCATTGTGAAAGAGGAATGCCTCCTACTGCCGGCCCTACCACCGCTTCGATGCCGTTTTCTGCGTTCGATTCGGCTATCATGCGGCATACTTTCGATACAAGATCCGTGCGCGGAAGCCAGGCGTCTTTGTTCACATATACCGAAAGATGACGGCCGGAAATACCTATGAAATGGCCTTCTACTATTGCGCCCGCTTCTTTAAGTATTGCTAGAACGTCATCCATATATTCATTTAAGCATCTTTAAAGAATTGCAGAAGTTGCCGATGCAATGCGGGATTAGCCGCAAGAAAACCGATGTCGCCGGGAGTCCACGGTTTTCCCGAAAGCGTCGTCACCACGCAACCCGATTCTTTGAGAATGAGGAATGGAGCCGGAAAGTCGTGAATACCGCCGAGAGGCGCCGCTACCCAATCCCTTCTTCCGGATGCCGTATAGCACCCGTTCACTCCGATACAATTATAGGTAGCAACGCCGAAGTGTTCCATTCCTTTGAGAGCGAGCAATTTTTTAAGAAAAATTGTATTCGGCTTGCGGAATTGAAGCTGAGAAAAACCGTGGCTACGCTTGAAATCCTTTTTTGTGGAGCAGTGGATGCGTTTTCCGTTCAGATATGCTCCCTTGCCTGCCTTAGCGAAGAAAAGTTCCTTATTGACCGGAATATATATCGCTGAAAGAATGATCCGTCCCCGCCGCGCAAGCGCGATCATGACTGCGAAAAGAGGTATTCCTCTTGAAAAATTTTCCGTTCCGTCGATAGGGTCTATGTACCAGACATATTCCGCGCCTTCGTTTGCTTTCCCGCTTTCTTCGGCGATGATGCCGTGTATCGGATACGCCTTTCGGATCGCAGATATGATAAATTTTTCGGTCGAAAGATCGGCTTTCGTTACAACATCGAAAGAATAATTGGATTTCATGTAGAGCTTCCTGTCCTTCCCAAAACGCGCCCAAGCATGGTCCCCAGCTTCCGTCGCTATTTTTTTAATAAATGCGTCGACGCTCATATGTTGCCAGGATAACTTGCCCAGTCTTTTACCCGAAAATCGCCTTTTTTGAGATGCACTAAGGCACCGATAAATGCTTCTGCGAGCTGCCGATTCGTTATTAGGGGAATATTGAGGTCGACTGCTTTCCGGCGGATGAAATATCCGGCCTGCTGTATCTTGTTCTCAGTTTTTTTGTTCGTATTTCCGTTCCCTCTCGCGTATTCGCGGGTCGGAATGTTGATGATGAGATCGATGGCGCCTTTTTTCCCGAGAAGCGAAGCCACATTCGGTTCTCTACCGCTCTGCACTTTATAGACTTTTTCCGCAGAAACACCGTTTTCGCCGAGAAAATCAGCCGTATGCTCGGTTGCGAGCAAACGGAAGCCAGCTTCCGAAAGCGACCGGAGATACGGCAAGAGTTTGAGTTTGTTGTCCTCTTTGCCAATCGATACCAAGATGTTTTTTTTGGGGAGCTTGAATCCGGCCGAGAGCATCGATTTCAGAAGCGCCTCGTCGAAGGAATCGCCAAAAGCCGCGACTTCGCCTGTCGAGGCCATTTCGACATAGGACAAAGGATCCGCTCCCTTTATGCGACCATAGGAGAACTGGGGTGATTTGACAGCGACATGATCGAGATCGAAAGTTTTATAAACGCCGCTGACGTCTTTTCCGATAAGCGCTTTCGTCGCCAACTCTATAAAATTGTGCCCGGTGACCTTCGAGACGAACGGAAAGCTCCGTGAGGCCCGGACGTTCAATTCGATGACCTTGATATGGTTATCCTTTGCAAGGAATTGTATGTTGAACGGACCAGTGATCTTCAGTTCCTTGAGGATAGCTTTCGTTATCTGCTTGGCGCGACGTAGCGTCTCGAGATAAGTCCGCTGCGCCGGCAATACGACCGTTGCGTCGCCGGAATGGGTGCCCGCGTTCTCTACATGCTCGGTCAATGCATAGATGATGAGATCGCCGTTTTGCCCGACTCCGTCTATCTCTATCTCGCGGGCGTTCTCGATGAATTTTGAAATGACGACGGGATGGTCCGCCGATACGCTGACCGCGCGTTCAAGGAATTTGATGAGCGAACGCTTATCGAACGCCACCGCCATCGCCGCTCCTGAAAGCACGTACGACGGGCGCACAAGAACGGGGTAGCCCATTTCTTCGGCCTTTTGAGCCGCACGCTTTATGCTCGAAAGCTCGGCCCAGAGCGGCTGGTCGACGCCAAGCTTGTCGAGAAGCGTTGAAAAGACGTGCCGATCTTCCGCTCGGTCGATATCCTTTGGACTGGTGCCGAGAATTCGCACCCCTGCCTTATATAAAGGAAGAGCGAGGTTATTGGGAACCTGCCCACCGGTAGAGACAATGACTCCCTTGGGATGCTCGAATGCCACGATATCGAGTACCCGCTCCAGCGATAGCTCGTCGAAATACAACCGGTCGGACATGTCATAGTCGGTCGACACGGTCTCCGGGTTGTAATTGAGCATGATGGTTTTGATATTCTCGGCTTTCAGGGTTTTCAAAGCCTGTACGGAGGACCAGTCGAATTCGACCGATGAACCGATGGAGTACGGCCCCGAACCCAGCACCATGACGCTTTTGCCTCCCGCGCCTCTCTCGACATCGTTTTCCGTTCCGTTGTACGTGAGATAGAGATAATTCGTCGCTGCGGGAAACTCCCCCGCCAACGTATCGATCTGCTTTACAACGGGAGCGATGTCGTAGCGTTTTCTTTGCGCTCGTATTTTTTCTTCCGTGGTCTTGCACGCCCGCGCTATTTGCATGTCGGAAAAGCCCGCACGCTTGGCCTGCAAGAGCATCTCCCGGGACAATGCTTCTCTTCTGAGCATTCTCTCAATTTCCACGATGCGCTGCATCTTTTCCAGAAACCAGAGATCGATGCCCGAAAGCGCGTGTATCTTTTCAACCGGCACCCGTGCATGGAGCGCGTGCGCTATTGCAAATATCCGTTCGGTCGTCGGGAACCGGATCTCCGCGAGATAATCCGCTCCGCCCTTCGGTTCGAATCCCTCGGCGCCGCGTTTTAGCATGCGTATGGCCTTCTGAAGAACTTCTTCGAAAGAGCGTCCTATCGCCATCACCTCGCCCACCGATTTCATTTCCGTGCCGATCCGGA
>JAFAQP010000098.1 GCA_019246385.1 Patescibacteria group bacterium
TTTATCACGTCATTACCCGGGTACCTCGACAGTCCTTCGGTGAGCGCCTTTCTGACGAACAGCTTCGGCCAGAGCGCCTTAGCCGGCCAAACACTGAGCCAATCCTTCTTTCAATTCGAGAATATGTTCATTCCCCAGGGCGACGCGTTCCACACGCTTTCGGGACTCTTCGGAGGCATTTTCTCGTTCATACTTATCGTCGTTCTTTCCTTTTATTTCGCGGTAGCGGAGACGGGTGTCGACGATTTCATCCGCGTCGCCGTGCCGATCCGGCATCAGGCATACGCGCTTAATTTATGGAAGCGCTCTCACAGAAAAATAGGCCTGTGGATGCAGGGACAACTCATCCTGTCCTGCATTATGGGTATCTTTACCTTTCTCTGGCTTACCATTCTCGGGATACCGTTTTCGCTGGTCCTCGCTTTTATCGCCGCGCTTGCGGAGCTCGTCCCTATTTTCGGACCCATCATTGCAGGAGTGGCCGCCATAGCGGTCGCTGCGGCGACCGAACCGTTTTCGACCATACTCCTCGTCGGGGCAGGTTTCGTCGTCCTGCACCAACTTGAAGGAAACCTTATTTATCCCTTGGTAGTTAAAAAAGTCGTCGGCGTTGCCCCGCTTCTTGTCATTCTTGCGCTTATTGCAGGTAGCGAGCTCGCGGGGTTTTTAGGCATCGTGCTTTCCGTGCCGGTTGCCGCGGCGCTTCAGGAAATAGTTTCGGACGTGCAAAAACGCAAGGAACGTGAACGAACGCTTTTGAAAGAAAAAGAAGCTTAACTACAATGGCACGGTATTATTTGACGACGACATTGCCGTATGTGAACGCGAAGCCCCACATCGGCTTCGCTCTCGAATTGGTGCAAGCCGATGCCTGGGTCCGCCATCATGAAAGCCTCGGTGACGAGGTTTTTTTCAATACGGGTACCGACGAGCACGGCCAGAAGATATGGGAGGCCGCACAAAAGGAAGGCAAGGAAGCGAAAACATACGTTGACCTGTATGCAGAGGAATTCAAAAAGCTCAAAGTATCGCTTGGCCTTTCGGATGCGCTTTCTTTCGTCCGGACGACCGACCTGCATCATGAGGCAGCCGCAAAAGAAATGTGGAAGCGGTGCGAAAAAGACATCTACAAAAAAGAATACGAAGGCTTGTACTGCGTCGGACACGAGGCATTTTTGACCGAAAAGGACCTCGTGGACGGGCTCTGCCCAGAGCATAAAACCAAGCCAAAACTTTTAAAAGAAAAAAATTATTTTTTCGCGCTTTCAAAATACCAGGAACGTCTTATCGAATACCTCTCCCGGCCGGGCGTCATCGTGCCGGAATGGCGCCGCCTGGAGGCCCTTCAGTTCGTGAAAAGCGGCCTCGAAGACTTCAGCATTTCGCGCGAAAAGGCCCGCCTGTCATGGGGAGTACCGGTGCCGGGGGACGATTCGCAGGTTATGTACGTTTGGTTTGATGCTTTGACGAGCTATATCTCGACTTTAGGCTGGCCGGAAGACTCGCAGGAAAATTTTAAAAAATTCTGGGAAGAAGGACGTACGATACAAATGGCTGGGAAGGACCAGGTGCGATTCCAATCCATCATGTGGCAGGCAATGATCATGTCTGCGAGCAAAGACGGAAAGAAAATAAAAAATACCGATGTTGTTTTTTATCACGGATTCATCAATTCAGGAGGACAAAAGATGTCCAAGTCTCTCGGGAACGTCATTAGTCCGGAGGATCTCATCGCAAAATACGGCGTCGATGCGACACGGTACCTGTTGCTGCGGCATGTGAACGCGACCGAGGACACTGATATCACCTGGGATAAACTTGATGAGTGGTATACGGCAGATCTGGTGAACGGACTGGGGAACCTCGTCGCGCGGATCATGAAACTTGCCGAAGTGCATCTCGGCGGCCCCGCAGTCACCGCAGATAAAAAAACGGAAGATAAATCTTTGATAAACGCCATGGCTGCATTCGATTACAATCTCTTCACGTCCTTGATATGGATGAGTATCTCCGATCTCGATCAGCAGATCCAGGAAGAGCAGGCGTTTGCACTCGTAAAAAAAGATGCGGCAGCGGGCGCGGCGCTCATACGCGCGTACGTGGAAAAGCTCTTTTATATAGGGAAGTGGATAGAACCAGCCATGCCGAGAACGAGCGCCGCCATAGTGGGCGCAATTATGGCGAACAAGAAACCGGACAATCTCTTTCCGAGACTTGCTTAAAATGGAGCTGCGCTATTTCGACATCCATTCGCACGTGACATTCAAGGATTACGACCAGGATCTTCCGGAAGTCTTGGCGCGAATGGAAGAACAAGGAGTATACACGTTGTGCGTGGGAGTGGATAAAGCGCGCTCCGAGGAGGCGGTTACGTTCAGCGAAGGAAAGGAGAATTTTTATGCGACGGTCGGCCTTCACCCGACCGATACCATGGAGGAAACGTTTTCAGAAAGCGCGTACGAGGAACTTCTCCGCAATCCCAAAACGGTCGCCGTAGGAGAATGCGGAATTGATTATTTCCGAATGGAAGGGGATACTTCCGAAGAAAAAAAGCGGCAATGGCGCGAATTCGAGAAGCATGTGGACGCCGCGCTCAAATATGAAAAGCCTCTCATGATCCACTGTCGGCCGACCAAAGGAACGGTGGACGCCTATGAAGAAATGGCAGCGTATCTCGCGCGCCGGAAAAAAGAAGCGGGAGAAAAACTTCGTGGAAATATGCATTTTTTCGTGGGCAATGTCGCAGTTGCGCGTAAATTTTACGATATAGATTTCACCACCTCCTTTACCGGCGTGCTGACCTTCACCCACGACTACGATGACGTAGTAAGGTTCGCTCCCCTAGAAATGATAATGACGGAGACCGATTCGCCGTTTGCGGCCCCAAAGCCCTTTCGCGGGCGAAGGAATGAGCCTTCATATGTGGGCTATCTGGTAGAGGCAATTGCTAAGATTCGCGGCATCACCCAAGCGGAAGCACGGGAGGCGACAGTCAAAAATGCTCTGCGAATGTTCAATCTACCAGCCCTTATGTAGGGCTGCATACCACTAGTAGTATGGTAATATTTTAATATGACCATTGGAGTGCCAAGTATGGGAGGCGAAGCGGTCCGCGAAGAACCGCGAAGAAGAAAATCGTATCAATTCAAATATGGCGATGGGGAGCGAGTGAAAAATACGGAAGATAGAGAAAAAGCTGTGGATTTGGGCACTCCTGAAGCGAGAGAACGGGCTCTCGCAAACGTTTGGTTTGAAACCGCTTGGATGCCCGTTCCTTTGTCAGACTTCGAAAAAGTTAAACCAAAAACGTTCAACAGAAATAACGATCTTCTCGTTGTTGTTACCGAAGCCGGAAATAAATTCATTGCTCCATATACGTTGATTGCGGAAAGAATTTTAGAGTCACAAGATTATGCGCGCGATGAAAGTATCGGAGTTCCATACAGTAATGATCTTCCAGAAGAAGGAACCCTGGAAGATGGGTGGCTATCCGCACTTCGATTTATCCAAAACGGACTTAACCTGCATCGCAAAAGAACCCGTCAATATTAAAAATTTGGTAACGAGGTCCTAATTGCGGAGGTACGGCTCATATGGTAGTCTTTTTCGACATGGCTAAAAATACAGACACGGAAGTTGAAGAACTCGCACCCGCCGGCGAACGAGAAATAGATGACTCCCGCAAGGGGGTATATGAAATCGGATACCATATCGTTCCTTCGGTCACCGAGGAAGCCGCGATCAAATCCGCAAAGGAGCTTTCGGACCTCGTGAAAAAATACGGCGGAGAGATCGTGGGCGACCGCGCGCCGGTGCGTATTCAGCTCGCCTACACGATAGAAAAACGCGTGTCGGGAAAGCGTTCCCGTTTCAATGAAGCCTATTTCGGGTGGATCGCTTTTGAGGCGACTGCTGGCACGATAGAGGAGATCAAAAAAAATCTCGATGCCGATGCATCGTTCCTCAGGTATCTCGTCGTAGTGACCGACAAGGACGCCGTAGCTGCAGCCTTGAGCGGAGCGGTCGCTGATGTGCCGGTCGTAGGGGATATAGGAAAACCGAAGCGGGAAGCGGAAGTGGGCGGAGAAGTATCAGAGGTGGCCCTGAATCAGGCCCTCGAATCCATGGCGTCCGAGGATGCTAAAGTGGAATAGTCTTCCCGCATGTATCTTAATAAGGCATTCCTATACGGCAACCTAACGCGCGACCCGGAAGTGCGCGCACTTCCGTCCGGCCAGCAGGTCGCATCGTTTTCTTTAGCAACTAACCGCACGTATAAAGGCAAGGACGGAGAAAAGCAAGAATCGGTGGAATTCCATAATATCGTCGCATTTGGCAGGCAGGCGGATGTCATCGCACAGTATTTAAAGAAAGGCCGTCCCGTTTTTATAGAAGGACGCATACAAACCCGCTCATGGGAAGACAAAGCATCCGGCGATAAGAAATACCGCACTGAGATAGTCGTAGAGAACTTTCAGTTCGGCCCGAACGGCGGCGGCACAGGGGGATCTTCGTACGCTCCCCGCGGCGAGACAGGACGAGGGAAGAAAGAAACGGGTGATGACAAAAGCGCCGATATAGAGTATCCTTCTGAAGAAATAAGCCCGGACGATATACCATTTTAAAACAATGAATCAGAACACCAGAGCCAAATTGCCTCTCTATGTTGACTACAAGGATACCAAGTATCTGAGTGAATTTCTGACGCCGCACGCCCGCATTACGGCATCGCGCCGTTCCCGCGTTCCCGCATCCCACCAGCGAAAAATCAAGACCGCCATAAAACGCGCCCGCTACATGGCGCTTCTTCCGTACATTGCCCGCTAGACGTCGCGATAATCGAATTCTATAGTTTCTCCTTATGGGAGAAAGTAGACGTTTTGAGAGTGAGCCATTTGAAACTTGGATTTCTGTTGATCCGAGTAAAGAAACATTTCGGAGCCGCGCAGAATTAGGAAAAATCATTACGGCGGCTTCTATAAACGCTGGAGTCAGAACTGCCCGCGGCATCGGGTATAGTTCAAACGGATTGATTAACTATGCCTATTTCACTCAATATTTTACGCGGGGTAAAGGCGGCCGTTATTCTATCCCTGAGCAAATAACCCTAGCCAAGCAAGTTATAGATGAACAATCTCGGCGTACCGGCATTAAAGAAAGTGATATCTGGAAAGCCGAAGTAGAGAAATTACTAAAAGGCTCGTAGGGTATTAGCTTTTTTCCGCCCGCCCTACGTATTCGCTGGTTTCGGTATTTACCGTGACGATATCTCCTTCGTTTATAAAAAGGGGAACGTTGACGACCGCGCCGCCCTCCAGTGTCGCCTGCTTTGTTCCTCCCTGGGCGGTATTTCCTTTGATTGAAGGAGGTGCTTCGACGACCTTGAAATCCATTTTGATAGGCAAATGAACACCGAGGAGTTCGCCCTGCCATTCCCGCATCTCGACGAGCATGTCGGGCTTCAAAAACTGCGCCGATTCACCGATTACCTCCTCTTTCAGTGCAAACCTGTCGCGAGGATTTTTGGGATCACAAAACCACACCTCTCCGCGATTCTTGTATATGAACTTCACTTCGCGCTCCTCGACGTCAGCTTCCTCAACTTTTTCCGCCTGATGAAAGACCACTTCGGAAACCTTGCCTGTTTTCAGGTTTCGCAGTTTGGTACGATTACTGGGCTTTCCCATATCTTTTCTTGCTACATGGCTCGATACGACCTCGTAGATGCCGTCGTCGAAGGTGATTATTTTCTTCGGGACTATATCGCTGTAAGAAAGTGTCGCCATGTTTTAAGGGAGTATAGCGGAAAGAATGGCGATCCTCAATATGGTTGCCCGAAAGCGCGCTATGCGCTTTAGTATGCTCATGGACGGTCAAGGGAAAACGGATGAAGAACTTCTTGCGCTTTCGCTTTCTCATCCCAAAGCATTTGAAGAATTGATTTTCCGCTATCAGGCGCAATTCCTCGCGCGCGCTCAGGCGATCCTGAAAACCCGCGACGCTGCGGAAGATGCCGTACAGGACACCTTCGTGCGCATCTATCGTTTTGCACCGCGCTTCAAAGGAGAACACGGAAGCTTCCGCGCGTGGTCTCTCACCATACTCATGAACGTCGCGCGTACGCATTACCGGAAAGGCTCCCGCGACAGAGAAGAGGTGGCGCTTCTCGATCCGGAACATTACGAATCGCTTCCCGGACCCGATGTAACCGAAAGCGCCGACGCCGTGTATGCTAAGGAGGTCCTGGCAAAGGCCCTGCCGAAGGTATCGAAAGAGGCCGCGCGCATACTGACGCTCGCCTATTTGAAAGATCTTCCGTACAAGGAAATTGCGACGGAACTAGACATTTCGGTGCCGGCGGTAAAGACCCGCGTGCATCGGGCGAAAGCCGAAATGCGCAAGATCATAGACGTCACACAATCATGAAAAACGAAACCCAGCTTGCCAAAGGAATAATGCGGCGCGTATACGCGATCTATTATTTCCGCAAGGCGATGCGTCCGCAGGCGCGCCTGACCGCCTTTCTCGTTATCCTGCTTTTGGTCGCATCGTCGGTCTCTATGCCGAACGTCATACAGAACGCCATGCACGCTTCGAACTTCGCCGTCTATCTTTTTTCTGCTCTCGCGACGACAAAGCTGTACGTGCAGCTTGGCATAATCGCCGCGGCGCTCATCATATTGTCCATGCTTATCGATGCCTTCCGGACGAAAGAAGGCACCTATGCATTGAGCTGAACCAGAGATTTATCCTTCCGCAAGTTTTACTTTTATCTGTTTCAGAAGATCGCTCGCTACCGGTTTGTTTTCGCGCAAGTAAACCCGCGTCGCATCATAACCGCGGCCGAGCTGCTGTTCTCCGAATGAATAGGACGCGCCTGATTTCTTAAGGAGACCGTATTTTTCTCCAAGGGCGATAAGCTCTCCTTCCCGGGAGATGCCTTCGTTGTACATGAGGTCGAACTCGGTCGTCTTGAACGGCGCTGCGACCTTGTTCTTCACGACCTTTACGCGGGTTCGTCCGCCCACGACCTCTTCTCCTTTCTTTATTTGCGCGATGCGGCGGATATCCAATCGGACGCTCGTATAGAATTTCAAGGCTTTACCGCCCGGCGTCGTCTCCGGATTGCCGAACATGACGCCTATCTGCATGCGTATCTGATTGATAAATATGACGACCGTTTTCGATTTGGAAACGATGGCGGTCAATTTTCTCAAGGCCTGCGCCATGAGACGCGCCTGCCTGCCCACGTGCTGTTGGCCCATATCACCCTCTATTTCTGTCTGCGGCGTTAAAGCGGCGACCGAATCGATCACGACAACGTCTATTTTGCCCGAGCGCACGAGCGATTCCACGATGTCCAGAGCCTGTTCGCCGGTATCGGGCTGAGAAACCAGAAGGTCGTCTATTTTGACACCAAGGCGTTTCGCGTATTCCGGATCAAGCGCATGTTCGGCGTCTACGAATGCGCAAACACCGCCCTTTTTTTGAGCTTCTGCAATAATGTGCAGGGAAAGGGTGGTTTTCCCCGACGACTCCGGGCCAAATACTTCGACGATACGGCCTCGGGGCACCCCGCCAATGCCGATCGCTGCGTCAAGACCGATGGAGCCGGTAGGGATGGCATCAACGCCGGTTTTGGGCCGCATGCCGAGAGTCGTAATGGCTTCTTCGCCGAACTTGGTCTTTATGGAAGCGATCGCGTCATTGATCGCGGATTTTTTTTCAGCTACCCCTTCCTCAGCCTTCTGCTCTTTCGCCCTTTTTTTCGTTGCCATAGTATGTCGTTTTAGCTGTTTATAAATTCAATGGTCCTGGTGAGTGATCGCCCGAATCGATCCTTGACGGAGACCGTGAGAGCAGTATACCCCGGAGGAAAGGCGCGCTGTGCCGTGAATGAGCCGTCTTCTTTAAGGGGAACCGAACCGCCATCTATGGAAAGGTACGAGACGCGCGCGGCCCTTCCTGCGATCGTAGTTATCCCGTCTTGGTTCGTTGCAGAAACTGAAAGCGATGGGCCAAGAAGATAGGGAAGTGCCGCATAGGCCGTATACCCGACGATAATGAGCCCTGCCGCTACCCACACGAGGAGCAGGGCGCTATTTTGCGACCGCGCGCTCATTCTTCTTCTGCTTGCGTCGCAGCGGCCGTCAGTACGTCGCGCGGCCGCGCTCCGTCTGCGGCACCGATGATTCCTTTTTCTTCGAGAAGATCCATAAGACGTGCCGCGCGCGCATACCCGATCCTCAGTTTCCGCTGTAGATATGATGTCGATGCCTTCCCCGCTTCCTCTACTATCTGTTTCGCTTCCGCAAACAGATCGTCATCCACGTCTTCGTCTTCAAGCGATGCGGAGAAGAGAGCGTTCGGCGAATCGCTTACATTCCCGGAGAACGCGATATCCGATACCGAGGGCTGGTTGTTCTTTTTTATAAAATCAGCGACGCTCTTTACTTCTTCTTCCGAAATGTACGCAGTCTGAATACGATGCGGCTTCGACATAT
>JAFAQP010000108.1 GCA_019246385.1 Patescibacteria group bacterium
CGCGCCGCGCGTTTTTTGCGCACGGCGAACTTTGCGTTCTTAGGCGCTAAACGATTCGAGATCGGCAAGAACTTCTTCGGCATGGATATCCGGTTTAACGTTCTCATAAACTTTCCGTATGACGCCTGATGGATCGATAAGAAAGGATGTGCGCTTCGTTCCCATGTATTTCTTTCCCATGAACTCCTTCTCTCCCCACACCCCGTACTTGTTCACCGTTTCTTTTTCGGTATCGGCAAGCAAGGTAAACGGCAATCCGTATTTTTCCTTGAATCGCGTATGGCTTTCGGAAGTGTCCGTTGACACACCTAAGACGACCGACCGTAATGCTTCAAAACGCGGAAACGAGTCGCGTATTGCGCACGCTTCCTTAGTGCAGCCGGTCGTATCATCCTTGGGATAGAAATAAAGCAATACCCAGCTTCCGTGATATTCCGAGAGTGTGTGCCGCTTGCCGTCCTCGTCGGGAAGCGTGAAGTCGGGAGCAAGCGTTTCTTCTTTCGGCATAATTTTGATAGTATACTCCGCGCATGGAAGTAGACGAAACAGAACTTAAAAAACGCCTGACTCCTGAAGAATATGCGGTCCTTCGACAAGGCGCCACGGAAGCGCCGTTTTCGGGCGACCTATTACACGCCGACGCGGACGGCACTTTTTCATGCAAGGTCTGCGGCAATAAACTTTTTGAATCGGATGCGAAGTTCGATTCGGGAACTGGATGGCCATCTTTTGACAAGGCGATTCCCGGCTCGGTCACGCTCGTCACTGACGATTCGCACGGTATAAGCCGGACGGAAGTGAGGTGCGCCAATTGCGGCTCGCATTTGGGGCATGTGTTCGATGACGGCCCGACCGAAACCGGAAAACGCTTCTGCATCAATTCCGTGTGTCTCGACCTCGAGGAGAAATGAATTCCGTAGCGATTTTCGGTGGCGGCTGCTTCTGGTGCACGGAAGCGGTGTTCAAAATGCTCCGCGGCGTCGTTTCGGTGGAGCCTGGATACGCCGGAGGGCATACCGAGGATCCCACATATTATAAGGTATGCAATGGCGACACCGGGCACGCGGAAGTCATAAAAATACACTATGACCCTTCGCAAATCGCTTATCGTGATCTTCTCACTGTTTTTTTTGGTTCTCATGACGCAACGCAAGTGAACCGGCAAGGAAACGACATCGGTACGCAGTACCGCTCGATCGTGCTCTACGCGGATGAAACGCAGAAAAAAGAAGCAGAGGAATTTATCAAAGAATTGAATGCCTCTTCCAAGGAAGGCGCGCCTATCGCGACAGAAATCGCGCCGTTAACGAAATTCTATCCGGCCGAAAAAGAGCACCTAGACTATTATGCGCGCAACAAGGATCGGGGCTATTGCCAAGTAATCATCGCGCCGAAATTGCAGAAAGTGCAGGAGAAGTTTGCTGAGCTTTTAAAAACCCAAGCGACTTTGACATAGATAGAACTATAAAATAGTCCAGAATTACCCGAACTAAGTCAGCTTGTCTTAAATTCGTTTGTTCCTTCTTCTTCCCGTTCGTTCACCGCATCCTCGTCCATACCGAAATAGTGCGCTATCTCGTGCCAAATAGTGTCGCGGATAATGTCTCGAATGCGCCGCTTCATTGGTTCAGTGGGCCCGCCCCATTCGAAATCTATTCCAGATTCCTGTGCGGCAGCATCGATGATCGGTTTTCTGAAAACAGTAATGGTGTCCGGCAGCGTCATTCCGACGCCGTAGCCTACGCCACGCTCGGTAGCGGGAATACCATGATAGAGAGCTAGGAGCGTTTCGTTTGGACGCAGTTGTTCGTTTTTCCGCGACTCTTCGCTCGGCTCGTCTTCTACTAGAAGCGCGACGTTTTTTACTTTATCTTTTATCTTTTGGGGGATCATATCCCACGCCTCCATGACAAGCGCATCGAACTCCTTGTCAGGCACGCCGCTCCCCAAGGCGGCAGACTTCCCGCCCGGCATCGATTTGTTTTTTTTGTCGTCTTCTAGAAACTCCGAATCAATGCTCATATCGGGAATTAACTATAGCAATTGTGGACTCCTCGCCAAGTTTTTTATAGACGGCGATGACGCCGACGCGATAATCTTTTTCGCCGGAAGGGGGCGCATACGAATTGAATATCGTTTTCGCAGCCTCTGAGGCTGACCTGTAGCCGAGGCGGACTTCGATCGGATCGCCCGAAAAAGACGGGGTCGGCTTGATATCCGTTCCCTCATACGTCGAGAGGAACTTGCCTTTCCCGTTCTCAAGCGGAACGCTCCACGACGCGTGGTCTATGCCGTCATGGGCAAAACGCACTATATGAAGAGCGGCGTCGGCCTTCATCCCTCCAAGGCTTTGCGATTCCACGATGCATCCGGTAATGCGGGGAGTGCGGTGCTCGTCCGGTTCATACGCCTCTTCGGAAAGGGCATATGCTAGCTGTTTTCTCGCGTCGCGGTTTTCAAGCGCGGAAATATTTTCTATATGCCGTCCGTTTGCCGCCACGATGCCGTTGTCGAAAAAACGTATCGCGGGATATTCGAATAATTCCGGCTTTTCTTCTCCTGACACCGTGTCGTCTATGGCTTCCATATATATACCGTCCTCGTGCCTCGTAAACTTTCGCGCGAGACTCGAAGCGCTCCGGCCCGTCGCTCCGTATATGGCAACGGATGAATCCCCGTCTTTTCCAACGATCATAAAACGGCCTGGATAACGGAATGAAAAAGGATCAGGCATCGAATTTGGAAAGAATAGCATCGATACCTTGGAAAAGCTCTTCTTCGGTCCCTGCGTTTTCTATATGGAAATCTGCGGCCTCTATTGCGGATGCCAGATTATTCTCGTTCGCATCTGAGGAAGACATCTGTCGATTTTGCTCGACAAGAAAGGCATCGTAGGAAGCGTCTTTCTCTCCGCCACGCGATTGTACGCGCTCCCAGCGCAGGGAAAGCGGCGCATCTATCGCTATGACCTTACCCCCTAAACCCTTCACGTACGCTATTTCAGGAATTGTGTGCAATGATTCAACCGCGACATTGTCTTTAAGGCCATACTCCCCGAGCGCTTGTTCAACCAGCGCCGTATCGGATGTTTTTCTCATCTTATTTCCTATGCGGCGCAATACGGGACGAGTAGGCTGCTCACCCCGGCGGCGCGCTTCTTCAGCCAGGTATCCGGATAGCGAAACGTGCCGAAATCCTTTTTTCTCGAGATAGGAGACCGCGGTCGATTTACCCGCGCCTATCGTTCCGGTGATACCGATAATCATGCGTCCGTATCGACGATAAAACCGCCTGCCTGCAGATTCCATAGACTCCGGTAGAGGCTGTTCTCGTTCCGAAGCAGCTTTTCATGCGTGCCGTCTTCCCTGACCTTCCCTCCCTCAAGTACAATGATGCGGTCCATTTTCCGTATCGTAGAAAGCCGGTGGGCAACCACTATAGCGGTTTTCCCTTTCATCAGCGTATCGAGCGCGTCTTGGATGAGAGCCTCCGAGTGCGAATCGAGACTTGAAGTCGCTTCATCCAAGATCAGTATCGGAGCGTTCTTAAGGATCGCGCGGGCGATAGCGATTCTCTGGCGCTCTCCGCCGGAGAGCTTCACGCCGCGTTCTCCGACGAATGTCTCGTAGCCAAGGGGCAGTGATTCAATGAATTCGTCGCAGTGCGCGAGCGAAGCCGCTTTTTTCACTTCCTCGTCAGTTGCATCAAGGCGTCCGTAACGGATATTGTTCAAAAGTGACCGGTGGAAGAGTATCGGCTCCTGAGGAACGAGCGCGATATTCCTGCGCAGGCTTTCCTGAGTCGCTTCGGCAATGTCCTGTCCGTCAATCAGTATGCGGCCGCTCGTAAGGTCGTAGAAACGCAGCAGCAAACGCACGAATGTGGTCTTGCCCGCGCCTGAAGGCCCGACAAGCGCGACCTTCTGTCCTCCGGGTATCGCAAGCGTGATGCCGTCCAAAACTTTTCGCGATTCCTGGAAGCTAAAAGTCACCTCGTCATACGCGATGTCTCCTTTCGATATCGAGAGTTCACGCGCGAGGGGAACATCCTGAATTTCGTGCGGCAAAGCGAGTATCTCTACCATTTCTTTCGAATCGGCATACACTTCGTACACGGTGCGTATGATCCTGCCGAAATCCCAGAGCTGGCTTGCAAGCTGGATGATATAAACCTGCACGAGGACGAAGGTCCCGAGAGTCATCGCTCCCCGTTCCCACAGCAAAATGCCGTTATAGAAGATGATGAATTCGGCGATGAACGTGATAGCCGATTGCACCGCATCGAAGGCGGAATTGACATTCCAGGTCCGTATCGTGACCCTCGACTGCTCGTTCGTTACCTCGCTGAAATATTCTTTCTCATACGGAAACGCCGTAAAGAGCGCGACGGAATTCTGGTTCGTGAGAATATCCGCGAGCGCGCCGGTAGTCTTGGAATCCGCGGCGGCTATCTGTATGTTGTATTTCACCCGCCATATCGCGAATATGTAATTCAATCCGAAGAATACCCCTGTCCATATCAGGATGATGAGGGAAAGAAGCGGAGTTATGGTCCAGGTAATGAAAATCGCGCCCACCGTGGTGACGGAAAGCGGAATGAGATTGAACGCGACCGTATCGGCCATCCGCTCGAACGCGCGGGCGAAACGGTTGACCCGCTGAATAAGGCTTCCGGTGAATGTGTTCGTGAAGAAGCCGAACGAGTGCCGCACGAGATGCTCGAAAGAAATATTCCGCAAGCGGGCCATGGTCTCCGGCTCTATCCTTTGGATGCCGAAGTTAGCAATGGTGCGCGTTCCCCACGCGAGCGCATGAAGAATGAGTATCCATACGACGAGCGTGATGAGGATATGAGCGCCGAGCGCACGATCTGTCGCGCTCGATAAGGTGTCGAAGAAGTTCTTATAGAGGACTGGGGTGTAGACGCTGGCGAGCGAAGAAGCGAGATATAAAAAAAGGGTCCACAACGTGAGCCATCCGTTAGGCCGCAGCCCCTCCCACATGGCTTTTGCCACGTCTTTGACGCCGACTGGCGGATATTCGATCTTTCCCTGCATGGGACTAGTCTACCAAACCGCGTTCCTTTCTATATCTGGATCCTCGAAAAGAAATAGCTGCCGAGCCCGAGGAAGATGAGCGTGATAACTGAGAGAACGGATATGTCGAGCGGTAGCCCGAAAGCGGAAACGTGTATGAGAAGCGTGCGCATAGCATCCACTCCGTAAGAGAGGGGGTCGATATGCGCCACAGCCGAAAGCAGCGTGGGTATGCCCTGCAAAGGGAACAAGGAACCGGAAAGAAAAAACATCGGCATCACGAGAAAGTTCATGATGAGCTGGAATCCCTGCATATCAGAAAGGAGGGAACCCACCATAAGGCCCATCGAACTGAAAAGCATCGCGACGAGCAGCATGATACATATCGCCGGAATAATGAGTGTCCAGGAATAGGGATGGAATCCGAAAATGAAGGTAAGTCCTAAAACGATGCACCCCTGGAATGTCGCGACCGTCGCTCCGCCCAGCGTACGCCCGAACATGATGGCGAAACGGGGAACTGGCGCGACCATCGTCTCTTTGAGAAAACCAAATTGCCTGTCCCAGATGACCGCCATGCCGTTAAATATAGAACTGAATATTATCGACATGCCGATTATCCCTGGCGCAAGGAACTCAATGTAATTACCTCTCCCCGCCGCCTGAAAGACCGCACCGAGGCCGTATCCGAGCGCGATAAGGTAAAAAATCGGCTGTCCCAATGCGCCGATGATACGGGACGGAGAACGGAGGAATTTTTTGATCTCCCGGAGCCACATAATGTAGATGGTTGCCAGCATAGTTTTATCTTCTTCTTCCTCCCCACGCCCGCCCCATTGCCCGCAGGTTATCGAGCGAGCTCGCGCCTTCGTCGCGGATATTGCCACCAGTCAATTTCAAAAATGCTTCTTCGAGAGATCTCGTACCGGTTTCTCCTTTCAGTGAATCGGCGCTTCCGTGGGTGATTATTTTTCCGTGATCGATGATGGCTATCCGCTCCGCCATCTTTTCGGCTTCTTCCATATAGTGCGTGGTGAAGAAAACGGTGATGCCTTCGGTCTTCCGCAATTCGGAAAGATAGTTCCACATATGATTCCTGGTCTGCGGATCGAGCCCCAACGTCGGCTCGTCGAGAAATATAATCTTCGGGTGATGCAAGAGCCCGCGCGCTATCTCCAGGCGGCGCTTCATGCCGCCGGAGAACTCCTTCACGAGAGAATCTTTGCGGTCGTACAATTCGACGAACCGGAGCAGTTCTTCTATACGGCCGCGCATGATCT
>JAFAQP010000078.1 GCA_019246385.1 Patescibacteria group bacterium
GGCTCTTATAGAGAAAGAAACGATGGAACGCGATGAGTTCGAAATGATCCTGATCGCTCACGGCGTTACGCCGAAGAAGAAAAAAGATATCGAGCACCAGGCTTAAACGCTTGTTGGAGGGCGTTCATCCGCCTTTCACGGCTTAAACGGTAGTATTTCGCTCGGTCGAACCATTTAGCAGTTATCCGGATAATCGCTAAAAATCACCATGAACCTTACTTCTTGGGCATGGACGTACGCAGTCGTCTTTATCATTCTCGGCATCTTGGGTTTCATTCCCGCAGTGACCGTGGGAGGACTTTTCCTGAACACCTTTATTCTCGGAACAGGACTTTCTCTCGTCTTCCTCGCAAGCGGAATTCTTGCGGCTATCGCCGCCCTCTCGTCGCCGCAGACTGAGAAAATGTATTTCCAAGTTTTCGGCATCGTCTTCCTCATCATGGCCTTAGCAGGCTTTGTGCAAGGAACGACGGTCTTAGGCCTCTTCGGAATTAACGTCGCTTCCTCGGTCTTCGCTCTCATAGCGGCAGCAGGGGCCCTCTATCTGGGCTACGGCGCCAATATGGCGAGAGAAAAACGGCTATCGACGACCCGCGTACGCCACATCTAAAAATGCCTTACAGCAAAACCCGTCCTCGCAAAGGACGGGTTTTGTATTTGGCGTTACCGGACGATATAGTATTCGTTCCCGCCCCTAGCTCAGTTGGTTAGAGCATCGAGCTTATACCTCGAGGGTCCTTGGTTCGAGTCCAAGGGGGCGGACTGAAACGCGATTCGATGTTCGCCGTTGAATTTATTTCTCAGTTCTTTTACTTCTGAATCTGCCCTGAAGGTCTGCGAATATTTTCGACTGTCATAGAGCTATATATCAAGCTTCGGCTCTCCTTTCCCTAAGCTCCGAAGCGCTCTTTCTGAACTCGCCCCATTGAGCTTCATCAAAAGGCGGTTCGGGGAGAACTTCTTGAGGAATATGCAGGGGTACTTCTATATTCGATTTCCCGCGCTGTTTGAGCGTTTCTGTTTTTCCATCAGGGCTCGTTATGGTAATCAGCATCCATTTACCCTCTTTCTTTTCTGCATCTATTTCCCGCGCTATCGCCACCATTTCCGATCCTCCAAGCGTATTTCTCATATCGAGAGCCGTGGCGAGAGCAAAGATCTCTTCTTCGTATCCGGCGAGCAATTCGCGGGCTTCCGCACGCGCTCCCTCTATGGAGTGTCCCGAAGCGTCGACCTTTCTAAGATCACTACTTCCTCCCGGGCTTCCGAGAGCGTCTGGCGCCGCCGCGACGACGGGATGAAATCCGGCGAGCAACGTGTGGCCGAGGGAATTTCCCTCGGGAATATTGGTGAGGTAGTAAACGTCGATACCCAATAGATATGCCGCAAACGCGTGCCGCGCTTCGTGCAAAGACGTCGCGCTTGGCTTGCGGTTTATCGGTAGCGAATCGAGATATCGCCCGGTAACCCGCGTTCCATCGGGAAACAGTAATTCCTCCGCGGATTCTGCGGATATGCGCATTTTTTCCGCCGTGGCGTTCATTGTTTTATTCTATTCTTTACGCTACTCGAAATGCAACTCAGCGGCTTTTTTGTGAGAAAGGGAGCGCAGCAGCGGATACGCAGACAGCGAAGCATCATCCTGTATGAGCGCCAACGCTTCCGCACGCGCCGCCTCGACGAGCTTCAGATTCTTCAAGGCATCCATGCCGATGTCGGAGATACCCCACTGCTTGCGGCCGTACAGTTCGCCCGCGCCACGTATCTCAAGATCTTTTTCGGCGAGCTCGAAGCCGTTTTTTGCGGAAACAATTGCCTTGAGCCGCGCCGTTTCTCCGGAACCTTTGTCGACCATGAGAAAACAGTACGGCTCATAGGTTGAGCGCATGACGCGGCCGCGCAATTGGTGGAGCTGGGCTAATCCGAAACGATCCGCGCCTTCTATCATTATCGCGGTCGCGTTCGGTACGTTGACGCCGACCTCGACTACGGAAGTCGCCACCAGGACCTGTATCTCGTTTTTTTCGAAACGCGACATGGTTTCTTCCTTCTCCTTCGGGGTCATTTTGCTGTGGAGTTTCGCGACGGCGTATTCGGGAAACACTTTTTCTTTGAGGCGTCTGGTTTCTGCAGCCACCGACCGGGCCTGTATGGCGAGCGCTTTTCCGGGATCCGGCTCGTCAATCCGGGGGCAGATCACGTATGCCTGCCTGCCTTCCGAAAGAAGTTCGCGCAATTTTTCGTATGCCGCTTCCCGCCTTTCCGCCGGTACTATTTCCGTTTTGACGGGCTTTCTGCCCGCCGGCAGTTCATCAAGCACCGTAAGATCAAGGTCTCCGTAGAGGGTGAGCGCAAGCGTGCGGGGGATCGGCGTTGCCGTCATCGAGAGCAGATGAGGCGCGGCAGCGCCTTTGGTCGCGATAGCCTGCCGCTGGAACGTTCCGAAACGATGCTGCTCGTCGATGATGACATAGGCAAGATGCTTGAAATTAACTGTTTTCTGGATAAGCGCGTGCGTTCCGATGAGAATAGGGATTTCGCCGTTTGCGACCCATTTCAATAACTGGGTGCGGGATATCTCGGTAGCTTTTCCCGCGTATGCCTTCGAAGGATACTTGTAACAGCCAGAAGAAGTGATGAGGCCTATCTGAACTGGATGCGCATTGAAATGGGAGATGAACGTTGCGAAATGCTGCTTTGCGAGTATTTCGGTCGGGCACATGTACGCGACCTGAAGATTCCCGAAGCTTTGGACGCCTCCTTTTGCATTTTTGGGTCGGGACGTCGCGACCGCGTATGCGGTCGCCGCGGCGACCGCCGTTTTGCCGCTCCCAACATCCCCTTCGAGTAAGCGACCCATCGGATATGGTTCTTTGAAATCGGAGAGGATATCTTTAATGGCTTTTTTTTGTCCGTCGGTTGGGACGAAAGGGAACGAACGTACGAATTCTTCCACCCGCGCCTGATCCGCGTCTATTTCGTATGCGTGCTTTTCGCGATTACGTTCCCGCTCCTGCGCCCGCGCGACCTGTATGAGGAACACCTCTTCGAACGCGAACCGTTTGCGCGCAACGTCTGCGTCTTCCTGCGTGTGCGGCTGGTGGATCCACACGAGGGCGGTGCCCAATCCGGGAAGATGATATTTGGAGAGCATAGAAGGCGGCAACGGCTCTTCCATTTTGGAAATCACATCCATCTCTATTGCCCGCTTCAGCGTGTGATATATCCAGAGCGACGTAATGCCTGCCGTTTCGGGGTAGACGGGGAAAAATTTGCCTTTCGTTTTTCCCCCGATTTCTAAAAACGGCATTCCCGCCGCGTTCTCGACGATAGGGTTCGCGATCGTTTTTCTGCCATTCTTTTCTGCAACTTTTCCCCGAAGCCGGACCAAAGAGCCGACAGGTATCATTTTCGCGAGGTACGGCTGATGGAACCAGACAATGCGCATGGTTGCCGTGCCGTCGGAAAAACTTCCTTCAGCCATCGGTACTTTCGTTTTGAAGGAGCGTTTCATGTCGAGCTTGGAAAAGCTGCCGTAAAAAACGGCTGTCTCGCCGGGGACAGCATGGCGGACCTCCCGCACATCCGCTGAGGATTCGTAGCGGGCGGGAAAGTGATACAGCAAGTCTCGAATAGTCTTGATCCGCAGCTTCTTGAGACCTGATTTTTGCGCCTGCGTAAGACGCGTCAGTGCTTCTATTGGAGAGTCCGCATCCATGTGCAATTGAGTATAGCTTCTGAGAACACGCTGACTTCATTGACAATTTGGAGAGAAATGGTATTTATACGCGTCGTATGAGTTTTTCCAGTGAGCGGATTGGTATGGATATTTCTAAGCTCAAGGTAATCCTGGTGGGTGACAGGGCGGTGACACCTTCCTTGCTTCAAAATGGAAGCGAGATTTTTAGCGACCGTCAGCTTGTCACTTCTTTCAACCGAGGACTCAAGCCGGGTGAGAGCGCACGGATCGAGCGTCCATTTCGTAATATTTCGAACAATTCCATTGGCGTAGTACTCGAATCAGATGCTTTATTCGAAGAGTTTGAAGAACCTGACATAGCGAATGCGATGGAAAGACTTTATTTGATGCGAAACGAATTTTTCAAAGCCAGCGCTTCATTAGGAGAACCAACGTTAGTTATAGAGCAAACAAGGCGTTCGTATAGCATTCCAGTGGAGTTGCTTCCCCTCAGAGCAAGGATGGATAGTATTACGAGGATAAACGGCGCGTATCTAAAAGACAGAGTGTCCATCCTTGAGCTTCGTGATGTCGCTCCGCTTCTCGCGGCTCAGCGTATGGAGAGACTCCGGGTTCTTGCTCACGCCCTTGGTGTCGAAGGACAGCAATTCTTTTCTCATTCGCTGGAAGAAATACTTCTTGAACTAGGACTCATTGAGCCAACGTATAAGGTTCCTCACTCTCGGCAAGCGCTGCCCTAACGCTCTGTTTGGAAGATATTTGTTATAGTAATGCTTCATTGGAGAGGTGGCTGAGCGGCTGAAAGCGGCGGATTGCTAATCCGCTATACGGGGTAATATCCGTATCGAGGGTTCGAATCCCTCCCTCTCCGCTACGATTTTTAAGCTGGTCTTTTGCTTGCCCTAAAAGAAGACGAACGAACTGAGGATTGAATTGAATTCTTGAGTTTGTTTATCAGGAGTCTCGTCAGTAGAATAACTCTCAAACATAACGTAGAAAATATTATTAACTTTAGTGAACCAGTAACTCACGGGCGGATAACTAGAAGGCAATTGTTCTGGTGTGTATTTGTTAGGCACATCCATCCGTATCGCTGTGTATCCTCCGATCGTTGTAGTTGAGAATGTTAATGGGGCCCTTGTATCAAAGTTGACATCGAAGCTGTCATTCA
>JAFAQP010000037.1 GCA_019246385.1 Patescibacteria group bacterium
AAAAAACGTGCGGCGCGTCTCGTCGCAGTTCTTAAAAAGGAATATCCGAAACCGAAAAGCGAACTCAAATACAAGACGCCGTTCCAATTCCTGGCAGCCGTCGTTCTTTCCGCGCAGGCGACCGATAAAATGGTCAATCGTACGACCAAAGAGCTTTTTAAAAAATACAAGACGCCCAAAGATTTCGCACGCGCCGCGCCGCGCGCCTTCGAAAAAGACATCTCCTCCATTCCTTTTTTTCGCAATAAGGCCCGGCATATAATTGAAGCGGCAAAAAAGGTCGAGAAGGACTTCGGGGGCAAAGTGCCGAAAACCGAAGGGGATCTCGTCTCGCTTCCCGGCGTCGGGTACAAAACAGCGCATGTTATTTTGGGCGAACTGTACGGCATATGGGAGGGAATCCCGACCGATACGCATGTCAGGCGCTTCGCGAAGCGTTTCGATCTCGTCGATTCGGACGATCTCACGAAGATATCTAAGGAGCTCGAAGCGCTCATCCCTAAAAAGGATTGGAAATACGTGAACAACGGTCTCGTGCTCTATGGCCGCTACGTATGCCCCGCCCGCAGCCACGATTGCGATGACCATCTTCTTACGGCAGTATGGCCGGAGGCCGCTCTCAGATGGCCCACTGCACGGCCGGAAAAAGCCGCATGAGGAGCAAAAAAAAGCTTGCCGCATTCGATATAGACGGGACCGTCTTTCGCTCGTCGCTTCTTTTGGAATTAGTAGAAGAATTGGTCAAAGAAGGGATATTTCCCGCCCGGACGCGCGCCGCATACGAGCGCGAATACGTTCGGTGGCTCGATAGAAAAGGAGAATACGGAAACTACGTCGAAAAGGCGGTTATGGTGTTCGCGCGGCAGATACAAGGCATACCGTACAAGGTCGGCGAAAAAGCAGCCAAAACCGTGCTTTTGGAGAAGAAGGATCGCGTGTACCGGTATACGCGCGATCTTATCTCGACGCTTAAAAAACGAGGTTATTTCCTTATCGCGGTATCGCATTCACCGAAATTCATAGTGGGACCCTTCGCGAAAAGCCTGGGCTTCGATAAGGCGTACGGCTCGATATATGCGGCAGACAAAAAAGGAAAATTTACCGGCAGTGTCGATTTCGAGGAGATCATCCGGGATAAGGCAGCCATTCTCGCGCATGCACTCAAAAAGTTCGATGCGGACGCGAAGCGGTCCATAGCGGTGGGAGATACGGAAAACGATATACCGATGTTGAAGCTTGTCGGGCAACCGGTCGCGTTCAATCCGAACCAGAAACTGTATCGCTATGCCAAAAAACACGGATGGAAAGTCGTCGTCGAGCGGAAAGATGTTGTCTACGCACTCTAGAAGCAAAGAAGCCTTTCGCAAAACGGTCTATCTCCATTACCGGAAGAAAGGCCGCCATTCGCTTCCCTGGAGGAAGACGAAAGATCCATACCGTATCCTAGTGTCGGAAATGATGCTTCAACAGACCCAGGTCGACAGAGTGCTGCCGAAATACAGAACGTTTTTGAAAAAATTTCCGGATATGCACGCACTTGCGGAAGCTCCGCTCGGTTCGGTGCTCAAAGAATGGCAGGGACTGGGATATAACCGCCGGGCGAAATTTCTCCACGATGCGGCGAAAGAGATAATGAAAACATACCGCGGCAGATTTCCAAAAACGCACGGCGAACTCGTCGGCCTACCCGGCATCGGCACGTATACCGCTTCCGCGATCCGTGCGTTCGCGTGGAACGAGCCCGAGATATTCATCGAGACCAATATAAGGACGGCTTTCATCCATTATTTTTTCACGAAGCGCCATAACATCCGCGATGCCGAGCTTGCGGCGCTCTTGGCGACGACGCTCGACAAAAAGAATCCGCGCGAGTGGCATTACGCGCTTATGGATTACGGCGCCTTCATCAAGAAAAACGAAGGCAACGCGTCGCGCCGGAGCGCTCATCACGCAAAGCAGGAGCCTTTCAAGGGTTCCGACAGGGAAGTGCGAGGAGCTATACTGCGCCTGCTTTCTTCCGGATCGTGCGGCGAATCGGGCCTTTTTGCGCTGCCGTTCACACAGAAACGGATACGAGACCAAATAAAAAAACTCCGCG
>JAFAQP010000100.1 GCA_019246385.1 Patescibacteria group bacterium
ACCTTCAGGCCCGAGAACATTGCTGACGACGGTGATTTCGTCAGAATACGCCGTTGCCGCGATAAATAACGCGGCCATGACACCGCAAAAGAATTTGGTTGTTCTCATGTCATGACCCGAGTTTCCACAGAATATAACGAAGAGAACAAAAAAGAGTCCATCGAATGAAATGTAAACCTTGGTTGCCTTCGTTTCCTTCTGCTCATGGTATCCGTAATAATCCGCGCAATCCGCGGTCAAGTTGATTGATATTGACGCCTAACGGCAGTTCTGCCGGAATCGCCGGATGATGAATACTCGAATTGTAGCAGTGGCTGTAGCTCTGTCGTTTGTGGGGGCAACAGCTTGTTTTGCAGCGAACGCGCACGTTGGAACATGGAAAACCAACGAGGCGAAATCAAAGATGGCACCGGGAATGGGCAAGACGAACACCGTCGTATACGCCGAGATGAAGGATCAGATTCAGGTGACGGTAGACGGCACCGGCGCGGATGGGAAGCCGACGCACGGAGTCTGGAAAGGCAAGACCGACGGCAAAGCCTATAAGGTTAAAGGGAACCTTTCCTGGGACGCGATGGCCTACAGAATGGTGGACGATCACACCTACGACATAACGGCGATGAAGGATGGAAAGGTGACGTGGAGCGGCCGGAGCACCGTCTCTAAGGACGGCAAGTCGCGCACTCTTAATATGAGCGGCACCGGCGCGGACGGGAAGAAGTTCAAGGCCAAGAACGTTTACGACAAGGCGTAAGAAGCTCTCTAAGAGCAATCAGTTCAACGTCTAACGTTCAATTCGGAAGACGTTGTTTCCGACGGCCTTTATTTTTTAGGCGCAAGCACTTTTTGCACGAGTGCTTCGAACTGCGGATCGCCGCGGAGTTCATCGAGCAGGGGATCTACCTTTATCACGAACAAGTAGTTTGTTTCCCCCTCGCGGTAACCGCGTTCCAGTTCAGCAATGGCGCGCTCCTTCTCGCCTGACGCTAAATAAACAAGTGCCAGGGCATACGGCGCTCGGTCTCCCGCTTTCGCTCCTCCTTCCATCCGGGTGAGAATCTTTCGCGCTTCGTCTTTTTGGCCATTGCGCGCATAGGCCTGGCCCAGTATTCCGAGCGAATAGGGATCGCCGTTCAGTTCGAACGCCTTTTGAAATTCAGGGATTGCGTCGTTGAGCCGTCCTTTCAATTGCAGCACCGCACCGAGGTAGTAATGCGCCAAAAAAAATCGAGGGTCGATTTCCAAAGCCTTTCGGGCTTGCGCTTCGGCATCGTCGTAGCGGTGCGCGCACATGTAGAGCCAGCTGACATCGGCATTGATGATCAAGGAAAGCGGATCGAGTTCGATCGCGCGTTTTCCTTCCACAATCGCCGGATCAAATCGTCCAAGGGTCATGTAGCCTAGGGCAAGCCAATGATGAGCGGTAGCATAGTTCGGCTTTAGCTGGACCGCTCGCTGCAATTCGCTAAGAGCGCGCTCGAGATCAAGCTCGATCGTCGCAAGTAGTCCCAAGGAAGCATGTGCCTCCGCTAACGAGTCATCCAGTTCGAGCGCTTTCGTCGCAGCAGTCCGCGCCGGAGGAAGTGCTTCTTGCGAAGATGCGCTGCCGTAATTCGGAAGAAGCAGGTATGAATCAGCCATACCAGCATAAGCCAGCGCGTAGTTAGGATCCTTACCGATTGCCTGCTGGAAATACTCGATAGCCTTACGCAGATCGGGACCGGTGCGCTTGTTCCAAAAAAATCTGCCTTTGAGATAAAGCTCGTACGCTTCCGGATTCTCCGTCGGCGCTTTCGCCATCGAACTTTTTTCCGAACCAGTAATTTTTGCCTGCAATGTCTCAGCGATGTTCTTGGCAATCTCGCTCTCGGCCGCGAAAATGTCGGTGAGTTGGCGGTCAAACGTATCCGCCCACAGATGCGCATCGTTCATCGCGTTGATAAGCTGAACGTTGACTCGCACTTGGTTGCCGGCTTTCTGGACGCTGCCTTCGAGGATGTGCATCACGCCAAGTTGCTTCGCGATCTGGGGAAGATTTTCCGGCGAGCTTTTGAAACGCTGGGTTGATGTGCGCGAAATGACTTTCAAATCCGCGACTTTTGCGAGACGGGTGAGAATCTCATCCTGTACGCCTTCGCAAAA
>JAFAQP010000060.1 GCA_019246385.1 Patescibacteria group bacterium
AGGCTTTCACGCTCCAAAGAAGGCACCGTGCATCCGCGCCACCGCGTACTTTTGGACGGCTCGATGTATCGCGGCCGTTCGGTTTTGGATACGGCATCAAAACGTTTGGCGAGGGCGCAGCGCGCGGCGAAGCGCCGCGGTGACGAGACGCCTTCCGAAGATAAGCCGACTGAAGTAAAGGCGTAGCGCTCCTCAGAGGAGTTCTCCATCGCAATGGCTTCGAGACACGTATCACGGGCGCTTGTTCTTCAGACACTTTTTGAGTGTGATATGCAGTCGGCTTTTGTGGAAGAGTCCGCAAGAAATATTTTCGAACGGGATCTGAAGGATTTTTCGCGCGGAACAGCCGACGTGCCGTTTGCCGAAAACCTTCTGCGGAACGTCATCGGCAAAAAAAGCGAGCTTGACGCCGTCATGGTGAAAGCGGCCCCTGAGTGGCCTCTGGATCATATCGCTCCCATCGACAGAAATGTCCTGCGGATAGGTTTGTATGAGCTTCTGTTTGGCGACCGAAACGAAGTTCCGCCTAAAGTCGCCCTGAACGAATCGATAGAGCTTGCCAAATCGTACGGCGGCGACACGAGCGGGAAGTTCGTGAACGGAGTCTTAGGATCGGTCTACCGTTCCCTCGGAGAGCCGGGAAAAGAAGACGCGGAGGAGTCTTCGGTATAAATATGAAAACTCAACCGATCAGTCATGATGAAGCTTGCCGCAATTTCGAGAAGCAGGCGGGAGTTTCCTTCAAAAACCGGGAGCTTTTACAGCAAGCCTTCACCCACCGTTCGTACGTGAATGAGTCGCACGCTGGAGTGCGCGAGCACAACGAGCGTCTTGAATTCTTGGGTGATGCGGTCTTGGAACTTTCCGTTACGGATTATTTATTCGGAGCGTACCCCGCGCATACCGAAGGGGATCTGACGAGCTTTCGCGCCGCGCTCGTGAACGCCGTCATACTCGGGGATATAGCGGAAAAGCTTGGCATGAACGAATGTCTGCTGTTGTCGAAAGGAGAATCCCGCGATACGGGCAGGGCCCGGGCGACGATTCTCGCGAATACGTTCGAGGCGGTCGTCGGAGCGCTCTATCTGGATCAGGGGTATGAAGCGGCGGATCTTTTTGTCAAAAGACATGTTGTTCCGCATATCGGCGAAGTCATTGAGAAGGGCGCGTGGCGCGATGCCAAGAGCGAGTTCCAGGAACTCGCGCAGGCAAAATACGGGATGACCCCGAAATATACAACGCTCCGTGCCGAGGGCCCGGATCACGACAAGCATTTCGTCGTTTCGGTTTCGGTAGGAGACGTCGACATCGCGGAAGGAGAAGGAAAATCCAAGCAGGAAGCCGAACAGATGGCCGCGAAAAAAGCTTTGAGCGCGGAAAAGAAATAACCGCTCCGGCTCCTTGCGAGAACTTGAACCAAAGAGCGCGGTAAGATACTCGTATGTCCGCTTTTGAGACGAATGAACTGCCTGAAGCGGCGCCCGTTCCTTTCGAAGAGCGCCTGGCAGCGAGAGGAGTAGGCCGGAATAAAAAAGAAACCGTTATCGCCCTAATCTTTTTTTCGGTTCTGTGCCTTCTTTTGAGTGCGTATGTGTTGATATCCGCCGTGCCGAAAGCGCATGTGCTCGGGCCAGATAAAGTGAGGGATGGAGAGACCGTGCCTGCATATGCGCAATAACCGCCGCTCCAAAAAAGCGTTCACCTTGCTCGAAGCCCTTGTCGCTCTTTCAGGCGCATGCCTTGTTGTATCGCTTGCCCTTGCGTCGCTTATTCATACCCATCTCGCTGCGCGCGACCAAGAGCGGGTCGTCGGGCTTGAAAAAGTTGCTGCGGCGCTTGAACAATATGAAAAAGACAACGGTCACTTCCCGCGGGAAACCGAAGGAGCAAACGGAAACATATCTGCGAATCAGAAATTTATATCGATGATGCGGCCATATCTTTCATCAGTGCCGATTGATCCTGCAGGCGCCGGCGATCCAACCTTTTACTATTATTACGATGGTTCCGCCCAGTGCGGAAATGAAAAAATGGCGATCGTCTTCGCGCGACAGATGGATATTGCATCTGATGCGAATTATCCGCAGTTTTTGACTCAGACTTGCCGGGGGATTTTAGATGGCGAAGGTCGGGGAGGAGGTACGGAATCCTACAATATTCTTCTCGGCAAATCGGGCGGATAACGAATAAATACCCTTATATACATGGTATCTTTGAGCCATGCTCCTCTCACGGCTCGATATCGCGGGCTTTAAGTCTTTCGCGCGGAAGACTTCTTTTGATTTTAATACGCCGGTTGTCGCCATTGTTGGCCCGAACGGCTCTGGGAAGTCGAACGTTGCGGAAGCCATCAGATTCGTTCTAGGAGAGCAATCGATGAAATCGATGCGCGGAAAGCGTGGCGAGGATCTCATATGGAACGGATCGACGGCCGCTCCGCGGGCGAACCGCGCTGGTGTGGCGATCACGTTCGACAACTCAACGCATTTTTTGGACATCGATTTTCCTGAAGTCACTGTTGAGCGCGTCGTCAACCGGGACGGCACGAATGAATACCGGCTCAACGGAAGTCAGGTTCGACTTAAGGATATTCTCGAGCTTTTAGCAGGAGCGAACATAGGACAGACCGGCCACCATATCATTTCACAGGGCGAAGCCGACAAGATACTTTCCGCCTCTCCCCGGGAACGCAGAGAAATGCTTGAAGATGCCCTCGGGCTCAAAGTGTATCAATACAAACTTGAAGAATCGGAGCGCAAGCTTGAAAAGACCGCAGAAAACATCCGCCAAGTCGAAGCTCTCCGGAGAGAAATTGCGCCGCATCTCAGATTCCTTAAAAAGCAGGTCGAAAAGGTCGAAAAGGCGAGAGAGCTGCGAGTGACGGCGACGGCACGTTTCCGGGCATATTTCAAAAGGGAAGAGGAGTATATACGATCAGCATATGCCCGGCTCGACAATGATCTCGCGAAAAAAAGAAAGGAAAGCGAGACTATAGCCGTTGCCGTTTCTGCAGCGAAAAAAAATCTCGCCGACTCGGCCGAAGACGCTCGCGGCTCGCGGATACTCGACATTTCCCGATCGCTCGACGAAGTGCGCGCCAGCCGCTCCGAAGCCGCCCGCAAAGCCGCAAGGCTTGAAGGCCGTATTGAAGCGATGGAACGTGCGGCGGAAGGAGCGTCGGTATCCGCCGGAGCCGTCTCGCGGCTTGTGGAGGAAGGCGAATCGGCTCTTTCACGTCTTTTGAATTCTTCCGCCGAGGAGGTCATTCTTTTTTTTAGGGTGCATTTCGCCAAGTTCAGGGAACTGCTTTCAAGTGCAGAAAGCACGTCAGAGGATGTTTCTATGCTTACGCGCGATCGCGAAGAAGCGCTCGCTGCGGAGAGAAATTTTGCCGAAAAAGAAGCGGAATTGAGCGCCTCGATTGAGGCTATACGCTCCGAACTGGAGGCCGCGCGCACGAACGAGCGCGAAAAGGAACGAAAAATGTTCGAACTTGCGGCCGAGGAGCGCGAGGTGCGGCATGCCATCGAGACCTTGATGAACGAAAAAGAGCGCGTCTCTCTCGAGGAGGCTGAATTCAAGCGTGACCTTTCAGAATCAGCCGTTCTTATCGGGCGCGATACGCTTTCGTACGCGGAAGAACCGTTCGGCGGATCCGCATCCCGCG
>JAFAQP010000061.1 GCA_019246385.1 Patescibacteria group bacterium
GGTCCATAGGTAATCTCCCTCGATGAAGTGATTCTTTCCTTCCTTAGTGTCTCTAAGCACGGGATAAACGAAGGGCACCAAAGTTCGCGTGGCAGAAACGAGCTTTTGTTCAGTCTCGAATCTTGCCATTGTATCTGCTTCGAGCGTACGCGCCCGCAGAACGAATCTTTCATCAATTATGTATATCGTACTCAGAATCGCATTAGATATGGGTATCGTTTCCGCTGCCTGCAAGCCGAATATCTCTGCTATATCGGCTATATCCATGCCAGGTTCAGTTTATCTCGATGTCTATGTGCCGGACAAAAGGAAATTTCGTTCGTATTCCCCGCTCTATCTCATCTATCTTTTTTCCCATGAGGCGAGGTATCCGGTCCGCATACTCGACGGAGAATTTCTTAAATTCTTCCAGATCGTCTCCTATCTCCTCGAATGTTTCTCTCATGCTCGTCTGCCGATTGGCGGTACGGACGAGCGCGGAGCCGTTGAACTCTACCTCGCATTTGATGCGGTAGGTATTGAGACCGATGGAACTCGATTTGAAATCAATGACTTTCTCTATCGCCGGATCCGATTCGACGAATGCGATAACCTCTTCGCGCAATTCTTCCGGCATCGCCTTCCCTAATAAATGAGTGCGGTTCCGCACTATAAGGACAAGTGCGACTCCGGCCAAAAGGAGGCCGATGAATATCGAACCTCCCGCATCCCATGCGGTATTCCCGGTCGCATAAGAAACGGTGATACTCAGAAAGGCGATGACTACGCCGAGAACCGCGACCGCATCTTCGAGCAGCACCGCCAAGGTGGACGTGTCGGCAAGGGCTATGCGGCTTTTCCACGATTCATCCGGAAAATTTTTCTTGAGCTCTCGAAGCGCTGTATATAAGGTATACGATTCCAGGCAGAGTGATATGAGGAGCACCACGAAAACGAGCCACGAAAATTCGATGCTGCGTTCGTGCAGAAAAGCGAGCACTCCCGTATAGAGAGTGATGCCGGAGCCAAGGAAAAACACGCCGCAGGCGGATATGAGGGCCCAGAAAAACCGCTCATTCCCGTATCCGTATTCGAACGTCGACGATCGCTTTTTGAGCGAACGGGAAAGACCGATGAAAAGCAATAACTGGTTCAGCGTATCGGCGAAACTATGTATGGCCTCGGAAAGCATGGCGCTTGAGCCCGAGGCGAGCGCTGCGGTGAACTTTATAATGGCAAGTATCGCGTTTCCGAGAAGAGCAGCCGCGACCGGCACAAAGCCCTGCGTTTTTCTGACGGACATTTAAGACAGTTTACACTAAGGCCGATTTCAACTTTTGAAAGGACAGGTCCTGCCGTCCGTATCAAGGACCACGGGATATTCTTTGGCAGTCACTTTGCCGTTATCGAACGCAAGCAGAAGCGCAAGTCCCTGGGTCACCCGGGGATCGAAGTATTGGTCGAAAATGAAATTTCCTAGTGAGTAATACACGAGAGTGGAGGCGATATATTCGTGGGGCAGCACGATATGGGGATGCGAGCCGATGATCACCGCAGCGCCGCTGGTGGCAAAAAGTTCCGCTATAGGCCGGAGTGCCGTCACATCTTCAGAATATTCCGTTCCCCAGTGCGCATACACGATGACCGTCCGTCCCGCTGATCGCTCGTTGGCTATCGTGCTGGCGACCAGGGGCGGCGCATCGCCGCCGAACTGGTTATAGCTCACAAACGATAATTTCAGTCCTTTATCTTCCGTCCGGTAGACTGAAGAACCTCCGGCGAGGCCGCCGAAATATCCAACTCCGGCAGATCGCAGCCACGTCCGGGTCGAAGAAATTCCGGAGAGCCCCTGATTGTCGATGTGATTATTCCCAAGGTTGACAACGCGGACGTTATGCTCAAAAAGGAGCGCCGCTGTCGTCGTGGGAAAAGTAAATCCATAATTCTGCGGGCTCCCGATCACCGTGCCTTCGCTCGTCGACGGAGAAGTGGTTATGGGTCCTTCAAGATTACCGACGACAAAATCGCCGGAGCGAAGCAAGGGATTGATACAGGAAAAAAGATAGTCCGGTCCGCGCTTGTCGGCGACCTGCCGTATGTAGCGATCAAAGAACATGTCGCCTACTGCCAATATGGCCGGAGCCGTGGAAGTTGCGGCTGAAGCGGAAACCGAAACGGCATCATGAGCCGAACAGTCATTGACGGACGCTTCTTCGCCGAGCAAAAAGGAGAAATGACTCGTCGTGCTCTTTGCTGAAGTATCGCCTAGAAGTGTCGCCGAATTGCTGTGCCAGGCGATGGCCGGATGCCAAAAACCGCCTGTTTCCGCTTCCTGTTCCAAAACCCAAAGGCACAGGGGGCAATCGCTCTGAGACGGATTTTTAAGCCGCAGGATCTCGTCACTTTTTCCCTCGCAGAATGAGGCCTGTGTTTTTTCGTCCATGGCATTCGCCTGCGCCAGCGGAAGATAGTGCGAAAAATCACTGCTAATTATGAGTCCGACATCCTGTTCTGAGAGTAATTCTCGCAACAGAGCCAAAAGCTCATTCCTACTTTTCTCGTCTCCGACGCTGCGCTGCGAAACGGCGATAGGCACAATTTTTGCATCCGGCAGATAATACTTTATGAACGGCACTATCGTGTATACCCCGTGCTCATCCGTGAAGAGGCGTGATGACGAGACGAGACTGGCGTGGGAGAGGAGTTTCGCTATGTCTTCTTCCGAAATTGCGGTATCGCCGAAATGCGTGTGGTATGTTCCCTCGGTCGTGCATACGAGCGTGGGGCAGCGTCCAAAGTGGTCGGGAGAGATTACGATTATCGTGCGCGGAGAAGACGAAGCAAGCGCCTTCACTCCTATTGCTATCGCTTCCGATGCGACAAGATGATGCGGGACAATCACCGCACGCGTCTTTCCTCCGGAAACGGGAATGGGATCGCGATCGGCTTTCGATATCCCCTCCGCAACGGCGACATCAAGACCTTCCGTACTTGCGGAATACACCGGCTTGGAAACAGATACGGCTTCTTTGTGGAACTGTATCGCAATCCCTCCAACGATGAGAACTGCGGCAAGCGCCGCAAGGACTATTTTTTCCCAAGCAGCTCTTGGTACCACGGAGTGATATCGGGCCATTCGCTTTTCGGCTTATACGTGATGGTGGAATCATCACCCGTATCTTCGTAGAAATTACTTTGCCACTGTTCATCCGTAAGGCGATCTCCCGGAGAAACACTTTCATATTGCGAATACGTGAAACCGACCGTAAGCCGGGGGCCGTTCGCGTCTTTGACCGCGACGAAGATAAGGCGCGGCACTCCGGTACCCTCCTCAAGCACATTGCCGTCCTTATCCGTATGGACGTCCGCCACCAGAGCCGCGCGCTTATCTTTGATAGGCAGAATAGGGCCTTCGACGGGCACCGGAAGGCTTTCCTGCATCCTATTCACAAGGTCTACCCGCAATTCTTCCCAGCGACTAAGAGAGGCAACATCCATTCCGTTATCAGTGCTCGTTGCAACGTGGGCGCTTACGTACGGATCTCCAGGGCGGACGACTGCTGCAAAGGGTGAAATCTTTGTTTCGACGCAGTCTTTATTTTCGTCGTACGAATGCCGCGTCGTCGTGACGGTCGGCTCTTCGTTCGGCGTATTCTCCAGTTCACGTTTCGTATAGTCTTTTACGACATCGAGAAGCTTGATATAGCTGTCGAGCCTGGGAAGATTCTCTAGATCGTATCCTCGCGCCTTATATTCGGCAGAGAGTCTCTGTGCCATATAAGAGAGGCGGTCATATGCCGCAGGATCAGGCTCGACGTATCCCTTGGGCGGCGGCGGAAATGAGCGCGTATCGCACGAGTCGTCCCCTCCGCCTCCCTTCTCCGCGAAAGATTGCTTGGCATAGAGGATCGCCGTGTGCCGAAGTTCAGTCCAGAATGCGGATCCCGTCATGAGGGTTTTCGCGCTCCATAAGGGCGAGCCCATGAACGCGGGAAGCGAGGGCCTGTTTTTTTCCAGCCAGTCGAATAGGCCCGAAATGGTCCACAAAGTGCTCCCGTATGAAGTGTTCTGCCAATACGCGTCGCCCCAGGTATTCGCCTCCGCGGTGAGAGCGGAGAGACGCGTATCAACGGCGTTTTTATGTTGGCTATAAAAGGAAGTCTGAGGAAGCGCTGCGCGGGCATAGGGAGAG
>JAFAQP010000094.1 GCA_019246385.1 Patescibacteria group bacterium
GCGCGGCTCGTTACTTTCTCGTTCCGTCTCTTCGGCAACGTATTTGCGGGAAAGGTCCTCATCCTCATGGCGCTTGCCTTCATCCCGTACCTCCTGCCAGTGCCGCTTCTTGTCTACGAAGTATTCGTAGGAGTGGTTCAGGCAGTCATCTTCGCGCTTCTGACGCTCTTTTTTATTAAGATAGCGGTCATGGAGTCACATTAGAATTAATAATAAATAAGCAGTTATATGGATCTTCAATCAGCAAGAGACATCGGCATGGCTATAGCCGTCGGCTTAGGCGTCATTGGACCGGGCATCGGCATCGGCATCGTCGTCGGTCACGCGCTCGAAGCGATAGGCAGGAATCCTGAAGCGCAGGGACGCATCGTTCCTCTGATGTTCCTCGGAATCGTGTTCGCAGAAGCGCTCGCGATATTCGCTCTCGTCATAGGATTCATTATCAAATTCACTTAGCGATCGGCGTCCTTCGGCAAAGCCGCGCGCCTTCCCGCGAAACTCTGCTCACGTAACCCATGTCCCAACTTCTCAGCGTATTCGGCATCGATTGGAAAATGCTCCTCGTCGAGACGGTCAACTTTCTTATCCTTCTCGGCGGTCTTTCGTATTTTCTGTATAAGCCCGTTCTCAAAATCCTTTCCGATCGCGCTGCCGTCATAGGGAAAGGAGTGAAGGATGCGGAAGAAGCAGCTATAGCGGCGAAAGAAGCTGAGAAAAAGAAACTCGAAACCATTTCAGCGGCAGAACGTGAAGCCGAACAGATAGTTTCGGAGGCGGTCGTACAAGGAAAAAACGAGCGCGCCGCTATCGTAAAAAATGCCCAGGATCAGTCCGAGAATCTTATGTCGGGGGCCCGCGCTGAGGCTGAAGAATTACGGCGGCGCGCTCTTTCTGAAAGCGATAAGGAGATTGCTCGGCTTGCCATCCTCGCCACGGAGCGTCTCCTCAAAGAAAATTAATATGAACCTCGTTACCGCATACGCAGCTCTCATCACTGAGACTGAAAGTGAAGGAAAAAACTCCGCATTTGCGGAAAAGCTTATCGCATACATGAAAAATCGCGGCCATCTTTCGCTTATCCCACAGATCGTGAAACTGCTCTCACGCAGAGAGGTACGGACCGACGCACCCGTTGTGACCGTCGCAAAGGAAAGCGATCTTGAAAAATATCAAACGAAAATACGCGCCGCCTTGGCGCAGCTCGGTATGCCCGATGCGACGCCTGTTCACGCGGTCGACGCGCGCGCGGTCGGCGGGTATGCGGTTCGCGCACAGGCAAAGCTTATCGACAAGACCTATCGGAGCGCGCTTATTTCCCTCTATCGGAACGTAACTAAATAATTATGGATGCAAGTATCATTGAGCGCCTCAAAAAAGAAATTGAATCCTTCGCGCAAGGAACCGAAGCCGCTGAAGTTGGCGTCGTGGTGAAAGTGGGCGACGGCATCGTCGAAATTGAAGGCCTTGAAAATGCCTCGATGGCCGAGATGGTGCGGTTCGACGAGTCGAGCGTTTCGGACGTAAAAAGCGCCGTAGCGCGCGAAGGCGAGCTGTTCGGCGTGATATTGAACCTCGAAGAAGACAACGTAAAAGCGATAATACTTGGCGATTCTTCTCGCATTCGTGAAGGAATGCTGGTAAAGCGTACGGAAACTCTTCTGTCCATACCGGTCGGAGAGGCAATGATAGGGCGCATCGTGGATCCCCTGGGAGTCCCGATAGACGGCAAAGGTCCCATACAAGCCGACAAAACAAGTCCAATTGAGCGCGAAGCATACGGCGTTATTGACCGCGCGCACGTCGACACCCCAATGCACACGGGGATCAAAGCCATCGACTCCTTGATTCCCATAGGTCGCGGACAGCGAGAACTCATCATCGGCGACAGAGGCACCGGAAAGACAACCGTCGCCATAGACGCCATTTTGAACCAGCTTAACGAACCGGAGGAAACCCGTCCGCTCTGCATTTACGTCGCCATCGGCCAAAAGGAATCGAAGGTGGCACGCATCGCCTCCATGCTCGCCGAGCGCGGCGCCATGGCATATACGGCGATAGTTTCGGCTCCCGCATCTTCTCCCGCCGCGTTCCAGTTCCTAGCTCCGTATGCCGGAGTAACGATAGGGGAATATTTCATGGACAACGGAAAAGATGTTCTCGTCGTGTATGACGATCTTTCGAAGCAGGCGGTCGCGTATCGTCAGCTCTCCTTGCTCCTGCGGCGTCCTCCGGGCCGCGAAGCATATCCCGGTGACATTTTCTATCTTCATTCGCGCCTTCTCGAGCGCGCTGCAAAACTTTCAAAGGAAAAAGGAGGCGGCTCTCTGACTGCGCTTCCCATTATCGAGACGCAGGAAGGGGATATCTCGGCGTATATACCGACGAACGTCATTTCCATAACCGACGGCCAGATGTTCCTCGAAGCCGATCTCTTCAATAAAGGCACGCGGCCGGCCATAAACGTCGGCATCTCCGTTTCCCGGGTCGGCTCCGACGCGCAGACGAAAGCCATGAAAAAAGTTTCCGGCCGCATTAAGCTCGATCTTGCCCAGTTCCGCGAATTGGAAGCGTTCATGCAGTTCTCCCAGGATCTCGACGCGGAAACAAAAGCGCAGATAGATTCCGGTCGGCGTCTTTCAGCCATCCTTAACCAGAACAAGAATACTCCCATTCCGTTCGAACGGCAGGTTGTCGTGATGTATGCGACGACGAACCGCTTTTTCGACCGGTTCCCTCCCGAAAAGATGGGAGAAGTCGAAGAGAGATTCCTCGCGTTCCTGGATCGCGAAGGCAAAAGCATCCTGGAATCGATACGGAGCGAAAAAGCGCTTTCGGAAAAGACGGAGAGCGATCTCAAAGCCGCCCTCGAGCGCTTCGTGTCTACGCTCGGCTGAATTCTCCATGTCGCTTAAGGACATAAAGCTCAAGATAAAATCGATCGACCGCACCCGGAAGGTGACGAAAGCCATGGAGGCGGTTTCGGCGGTAAAGATGCGCAAGTCGCAAGGTCGCGCGCTTTCTGCGCGGCCATACGCTTCCGCCGCCCTCTCAATTCTTGAGAGACTGAGCGTTTCCCTGTCCACCCTGAAGCATCCGCTGACATCCGAACGCGCCCTTTCAAAAGCGGCTCTCGTCGTTGTCACGAGCGACAAAGGGCTTTGCGGCGTCTTAAACGCCGCCGTCGAAAAAGAAGCGACCGCGGTCCTGAAATCGCTTGGGCTTCCGAAAGAAAGCGTCTCTATCTTTGCATTCGGCAAGAAAGGAGCGGAATATTTTGAGCGACGCGGCTATGCGATAGCCGAACGCGTCGAAAACGTATCCGACGAGGTCGTAATCGCGGACCTTTCGAAGATCTCCGAAAATATCACCGCTGCGTTTTCGCGCAAAGAATTCGACCAGGTGCATGTCGTCTATACGAATTTCAAATCCACCTTCGAACAAAAGCCGATTTCCCACCAGGTGCTTCCGCTTTCCCTCGATACGGTCACGCAGATGGTTACCGGCATCATTCCCGAAAAAGGAAAGTTTTCCGAACCGCAGGGTGACCGTCCGAAAGGGCCTTCTTATTACACCGTCGAGCCTTCGCTTGAGGAAGTGGTGCTGACGCTGATACCGCATCTTGTTTCGACACTCTTCTTTCATGCGCTTCTCGAGTCAAAAGCTTCAGAGCATTCGGCCCGTCGCGTCGCCATGAAGAACGCTTCGGACAAATCGCTTGAACGTTCGCGGCTTTTAACCCGCGTATTTAATAAAGCGCGACAGGCGGGCATTACCCGGGAAGTCTCGGAGATAGTCGGCGGCATTGAGGCGATGGCAACGAGTTAAAAAATATCTTATAGTCACACAAAGAACATGAACGGCACAATCACCCAGATCATCGGCACTGTTGCGGACATCCGTTTTGAGGGCGACCTGCCTTCGATAAACGATGCGCTCATATGGGAAGGTAAGGACCGGAAGGTGGTTTTTGAGGTCTCGCAGCACATCGGTGTTAACCGCATTCGCGCGATAGCCCTTTCAACGACCGACGGCCTTACGCGCGGCATGGAAGTGAAAGCGACCGGAGCGCCTGTTTCCGTGCCTGTCGGCGAAGCATCCCTTGGACGCCTCTTTAATGTTCTTGGCGACTCCATAGACGGCAAAGGTGCGGTCTCAAAGGACATCCCGCGTTCTCCCATACACCGCGACGCTCCGCCATTCATCGAACAGAAGACAAAAGCGGAAGTGTTTGAGACCGGATTGAAGGCTATCGACCTTCTAGCTCCGTTCATCAAGGGAGGTAAGGTCGGGCTTTTTGGAGGCGCTGGGGTAGGGAAGACCGTCCTCATGCAGGAACTCATCCACAATGTCGCGACGCAGCACGGAGGTTTCTCGGTGTTCGCTGGCGTCGGCGAGCGTGTGCGCGAAGGAAACGACCTGTATCACGAGATGTCGGAATCCGGCGTACTGGAGAAAACAGCGCTCGTATTCGGGCAGATGAACGAAGTGCCGGGCGCCCGCGCCCGCGTGGCGCTTGCCGGCCTCACGATGGCCGAATATTTCCGCGACGCGATGGGGAAGGACATACTTTTTTTCATGGATAACGTGTTCCGTTTCGTGCAGGCGGGTTCAGAAGTATCCTCGCTTCTCGGACGCGTTCCTTCTGCAGTGGGATACCAGCCGACCTTGGCCGAAGAAATGGGCAAGCTGCAGGAGCGCATTACCTCTACCACGAAAGGCTCTATCACCTCCGTGCAAGCCATCTACGTGCCGGCGGACGACCTTACCGATCCGGCACCGGCGACCACTTTCGCTCATCTTGATTCGACTATCGTCCTTTCCCGGCAGCTTGCATCGGTAGGGATCTATCCCGCAATCGACCCTTTGGAATCCTCTTCAACCGCGCTCGACCCCGACATTGTTGGAGAAGATCATTACAATACGGCCCGCGACGTGAAGCAGATACTGCAAAGATATAAAGACCTGCAGGACATCATCGCCATCCTCGGCATCGAAGAGCTTTCTGAGGATGACAAGGCTATCGTCTACCGCGCCCGCAAAGTTCAGCGCTTCCTTTCGCAGCCGACCCATGTTGCGGAAGTCTTTACCGGCATCAAAGGAGAATATGTGCCGCTTGAAGAAACCGTCCGCGCGTTCAGGGAAATAGTCGACGGAGAGCACGATGATAAGAACGAACAGGATTTCTATATGAAAGGCGCCATTGATCAGGTAAAAAAAACTTCTTGACACAGAGAATATGAGAGTTGTTGTCGCCAAGGTGCACGAAAATCTCTTTGACGGAGAGGCGCTTTCTCTGTCGGCCCGCACAGTGGAAGGGGAAGTGACCATACTTCCGAAACACGAGCCATATGTCGCTACTCTCGCTCCTGGTG
>JAFAQP010000097.1 GCA_019246385.1 Patescibacteria group bacterium
TCTATGAGGTCGCCATTGGTAAGTATTTTTATATCTTCTCGCGTCAATGCCTGAGCAAGAAGCAAGGGATCATAGATACTTGGGTGGTTCGAGATCATCAGTCCACGTGCGGAATTCAACTCATGCCGCCACTGTATGAATTGCGGGTCGGTGGCTTTAGCGAAGGCGGGAGCTATACGCGTCCGCTTCAAGTGCTCTTTTGTGTACTCGTAAAAACCACGATTCCCCTCTGCGTTTAACCTGGCTTGCAGGCGGTCAGCTAAAACATTCAGTACGGCTTTATGCGCTCGTCCGAGCGGTACTTGAGACGAATTCAAAACATCCTTTGATTGAAAACTCATAGTATGCAGAAATCTTCTCTATAGCTCAGAGGTATCTGCCTAATGCCCAGCTTCTATCACCCGGCGGCTCTATGACATCCACCTGTCGACCATCCTGAAAAAGTCCTTCTTGAATAACCAGATTGGCAGCTTGAGCGTGTTCCCATGCCTCCGTCGGTCCCTTGCCCCAAGCGAGCCAGGGAGTGATGTCATCCATGACCACAGTAGTCGTATCGGTACAGAGGGGTCGCAAGTTAACGATATCGGCGTATGCCGTTTCGTAGTCATGTCCGCCGTCTATGAAGACAAAATCAAAACGAACCTCAGGATGATCCTTATAGAAATTAGGAAGGGTTTGCTTCGAATCTCCGTAAATAAGAGTGTGACGTCCCGGAAATATTAGATCAATGACGAATTTTGCCGGCCTCACATGTAAAGCAGTGCCTATATCAAATGAAACAACTTTAGCTTCGGGATTTTCAGCTAGAAAAGCATAGCTGCAAAATCCGGCATTGAAACCTATTTCCGCAATTAATTTTGCTTCGGAACTTTTAGCGAGCTGAGCCAATTGCTGTCGTTCTCTTCTCGAACTGGAGCCGGTTACTCTGCTTAACCAATCGTCCAGACTTCCTCTTTTTTTCCCTCCGACCCCAGTTATTTCCCTGGTTTGCGAAGATGCCTCCATTTTATAAAGATAAATTATTTTTCTGAAAAGTCAAGTGCTTTGTTTCAATCTCAGGTTGCTAAGATATAGAAAAACCCCACTTTCGCAGGGTTTATCTATGCCATGGTCCTAATATTCTATCGGAAGATTATGATTTTATTCATTATCTCCGAACTTGCTTTCCCTTGCGGTACGGCTGTTCGTCTACTACGACCTTGGACTAGAAAAAATACACCTCTAGTGTTGGTCTGGCAAGCAACTCAGCAAAAAGTGGTGGAAAAAATGATAGTTTGAAATTTTTTGTTCGATCCGTCAAGCCGGACGTGCAAAATATATTGAATTAAGAGCACTTTGCAAGTATGCCGTCGACATGATCTCAGTTGAGAAAGGTTGAAGATTCTGCGTTCAGAAGGTGGCGAAGAGCTGATACCACAGAACTATCTGGAAAATCATCTTTATTTTGGCGTGTAATAGCCTTTTCCGAAAAACCTTTTAAGCTTCTTCTGCCTTATCCGCCTTTGTCGTGATATTGCCCTTCGTAAACAAAATGCCTTTGAGGGTTTTTCTCCATTCCGGAGTACAGCGCAAGAGAAACTCCAAGTCCATACCGAAATGTTTAAACTCTTCCTTTCTTGAATTTTCGAGTATCGCTTTTGCACTAACATCTTTTTCCACAGAAATACGCTGCGTATACCAGTTGATTGCCTCCGCCTCTTCGATGAGCGAAGTTATCATGCGAGCGTAGGTCCGCGTTTCATCAGACAGTTCCTCCGGCGGCTCGTGATATTGGTCAGTTGCCATCTTCTCTCATATTATCATCAAAGACGAGGACTTTTTAACTCTTCATTCATCGAGCCGAGTTCGAAATCATATCGGAGTTACTTTTAAACTATGGTCATCAACGAGTTCCTGTGCCTATTATTCGCGCCTACAAGTAGTCATCGGCTACAGAATGGACGCTTGATATATAAATCTTTACGAGTTAGCATGTTTATTAGCTTTACTTAAAATATGAAGGAAAAAACGCCAAAAAAATCTCCTATCAGTCAGAATCGTAAGAAAAAACCTCGTGCGAAATCGAAAAATCAAACGCGGAAAAAACCTGGTGTTGTGAGCGAAGCCATTGAAGCTGCGGTTGAGATAGGACACGCGGCGGAGAGCCTCAAAGAATCTTTTGAGCACGTGAAAAAAGCGCGCAGCAGAGGAGGCAAGATAGTAAAGAAGGCAAAGCGCGCC
>JAFAQP010000096.1 GCA_019246385.1 Patescibacteria group bacterium
GATACGGCGGAGGTACGGGCGGCTCAACTAATACGCTCGGCAAGTCGGACCAGGAGCTCGGCTCTGCAGGCACCTCGGGAGGCAAGACAAATACTCTGGGCCAGTCAGCTCAGGAGATCGGATCTGCCGGTACCTCGGGCGGTAAGACGAATGCGCTTGGCCAGTCGGATCAAGAGATCGGCTCCGCCGGTTTTAAGGGCGGCGAAACTGGTGGTCTTGGGCAATCAGACCAGGAGATAGGCTATGGCGGCGCCACGGGCGGAAAAAGCGGATCAGGCGGCGAAAGCGGATCCGGTGGATTAGGAGGAACGGTCAGGGGAACGGCGGGCGGATGCGGCAGCTGGATAGACCAGCTCATCAGCTGGCTTTTCAAAACAGGATGCACGACGGGCTCGTATGGTACGAGCGGCAGCATCGGAGTTTCCGGTGCCGGGGGTTCTTCCGGAGCGAACGGAAGGAGCAGTGGTTCCGGAGCCAGTTCGGCTTCCGGAGCAAGTTCCGGGTCCGGTTCGAGCAGCGGCTTCGGCGGAAGCGGATCCGGCGGCGCCTCCGGAGCAACAGGCGCAAGCGGCTCACAGGGAACGAGTGCAGCGACAGGAGGAAGCTCGGCTCAAGGAACAAGCGCATCATCAGGCGCAAGCGATACAGGAGGCACGAGCGGTATTTCGGGTACGTCGGGCACCTCGGGAACGAGCGGAACTTCGGGCGCGAGCGGTTCGGCGGGAGGTAGCGGAGCGGCGGGCACAAGCGAATCAGGAGGGAACACGGGGAGCGGAGGAGCGAGTAGCGGAAGCGGACGGAGCACTGCAACTGGAGGAACTGCGGCGCGCGGCGGGAGCACGAGCGTCGGAAATTCCGGAAATATCGGTTCGTCAGGTTCTTCCGGTTCAAGTTTTGCGGAAGGCGCAAGCGGCTCCAATATAAGCTCCGGTATCTCGGGAGGATCGGAAAACGCCGGCGGAATAGAAACCCGCGGAGGTACGGGGAGCGGCACCGGCACCGGCGCGAATTCTTCCGGCGGAAATTACGGCTCGTCTGGAAACAGCGGGGTGAGCGCCTCAAACGGTTCGGAAACTCAGAAAGGAGTGAAGGGATGGTTCGACGGCGTATTCAATTTCCTTTTCGGGTGGGCGGTCAACTTATTCGTGCATCAGGGAACGCAATAGAATTATGCTTTCTCGCTTCGCTACCCGCAGACTGCTTCTGCATAGTCTCATATTTTTCTGCGGATCCTTTCCGCTCATGGCGCGCGCCGACACCACGGTCACTAATCTTCAGCTTGAGCAGGTGATGCTCGCCCTCATTCCGCTCGTGAGCGAGATCACCAAAGTCCTCGCCGCATTCGCTCTTCTGGGCTTTTTCTGGGGAGGGACCATGTTCATCTGGAATGCCGGCAATGAAAAGAAAAGAGAGCAAGGGAAATACGTCTTTCTCTGGGGAATCATCGGATTCTTCGTTCTTCTTACCATAGACGGTATTGTTGCGACGCTCCAGAACACGTTCAGCCTCGGCGGCCTCCATCCGATAATTCCTCCGTCTGCCGATATCTCTCACTACAACGTCGGGAATGCCGGTGGGCAATCAGGAAATCCTCCTACCGATACCGGCGGAGGCTGGTAATTTTGAAGCAGCGATTGTCTTTTTTGCCCTATCCACAGCGGCAAGGAAGGGACGCGCAATTAAGGGTGAGAATGCTACACTTAAAGAGTTAGAAATTTAATGTTATTTATAAAGCGTATTTCATGAAAAACATTTTACGAACAGGATTCGTCGCGATCGGAACGCTGCTTCCTCTCGCGGCTTTCGCAGATAACGGGAGTCTTGCCGACAGCGGCAGCGGAGCCGTTTCCCAGATCGGAGCTGTTATACGGAATGCGACTCCTGTTGTCGTTGCCTTGGCTCTTCTGGGCTTTTTCTGGGGCCTCGCTGTCTTCATATTTAATGCCGGCGATGAGAAGAAAAGGGGACAAGGCAGAAGCATAATGATCTGGGGTATACTCGCCCTTTTCATCATGCTGTCGGTCTTCGGCATCGTTCAGACTCTGCAGAAAACCTTCCAAGTCTCGAACACAACGATTCCTATTCCTTCCGTCAACACGAACGCCATAGGTGCCGGCGGCGGATAATATTAAACAAACTGACCTTTAGCGCGGCGCTTGTTGCGCCGCGCTTTCTATGGCCATCTTCTCGCATTTCATCGGAAAGATAGTTGCTCTCATCATTCAGCCCTTGATCGGACTTCTTTTCGCGGCAGCTCTTTTCATGTTCGGATGGGGGATCCTTGTGTTTTTCGATACCAGAGGAGCGGACCCTAAAGAGCGCGCCCGCGGCAAAGGCGTCCTTATGTGGGGCATCATCGGTTTTTTTATTATGGTATCGGGGATGTCCATAAACGCGGCGGTCACGAAAACATTCTGCGGAACTGCGTTTTGTATGCCCTAGCGAATGCGCGGCTTCTCCGTCCTTGAAGTGGTCATCGCCCGCACGATACTCCGAAAAAGAGGTGATGCTACACTAGGCGCATATACGATAAACGATCACTATGGCGATGAGAGTAGCGATAAATGGTTTTGGCAGGATCGGACGGGCGTTCGTCCGCGCGAGCTATGGAAAGGGGGTTGACGTCGTAGCGATAAACGACATTGGCTCTCCCGAAAGTCTCGCGTACCTTTTGAAATACGATACGGTCTACGGAAGGGCGCCTTTTCCAGTCGAGCTTAAGGATCGAACGCTCCGTATCGGGGATATGGAGGCGAAGCTTTATTCGGAAAAAGATCCGGGAGCGCTTCCGTGGAAAAGTCTCGCGGTAGATGTCGTCGTCGAATCGACCGGCATATTCAACGAATACGAGAAGGCCGCTCTTCACATCAAAGCCGGAGCAAAGAAAGTGGTCATTACCGCACCCGCGAAAGGCGACGCGCCCCAAGGGATATCCTCCGGGATGGTTCTCATGGGAATAAATGACGAGAAATTGAAAACCTGTCAGATATCCTCGAATGCTTCGTGCACCACGAATGCGGCAAGTCCGTTGATTGCGATACTTGATGAGGCGATCGGTATTGAAAAAGCCGTTCTATCGACCGTCCATGCCTATACCGCGAGCCAGGCGCTTGTCGACGGACCTTCAAGAAAGGAGCTGCGTGAAGGAAGAGCTGCGGCACAGAATATCGTTCCGAGCTCGACCGGTGCCGCCGTAGCGGTTACCAAAGTGTACGAAGGACTCGCCGGAAAATTCGACGGTATATCGCTTCGCGTGCCGGTACCCGCAGGTTCCATAGCAGATATTACCTTTATCGCCAAGCGCGAAACTTCCGCAGATGAAGTCAACGATATTCTCAGGAAAGCCGCGAAAGAGCCGCGCTGGGAAGGCATTTATACCGCGACGGACGACGAGCTGGTTTCCTCGGATATTGTCGGAGAGCACTACGGCGCGATCGCTGACCTCTCGATGACGCGTGTCATAGGAGGCAATCTCGTAAAGGTTTTAAGCTGGTACGACAATGAAATGGGGTATGTGGCCACGCTGGTGAAGCATGTCCTGGCAACCGGAAGAGAGGCATGAAAGTATATCTGGGCGCCGACCATCGCGGCTTCGATGCCAAGGAAAGCCTGAAAAGCTATCTTAGCGAAAAGGGATGGACGGTAATTGATGAAGGCGCGCTGACCAAAGAACCCACTGACGACTATCCGGATTTCGCGTATCCAGTTGCGAAAGCCGTAGCGGAGGAACCGGGCTCACGGGGCGTGCTTCTTTGCGGCTCCGGTATGGGGATGGACGTTGTTGCGAACAAAGTCCGCGGCGTGCGGGCGACCGTCGGATACTCGAAGGACGCCATCATCCATGCGCGCGCGCATGACGACATAAATGTTCTGACCCTTGCCGCAGATGTTCTTTCGGCGAAAGAGATCGGGGAGTTTGTCGAATCTTTCCTTGAGACGCCTCTTGATCCGGGAGAACGCCATATGCGAAGACTCAAAAAAATAGAAGAGATAGAAAATAATGAGCGATAAAATCATTCCCGCCATACTGCCGGGCTCTCTAGAGGAATTGCGCGCGAAGCTCATGCGCGTGCGCGGCGCCGCCCGGACGATCCAGATAGACGTATGCGACGGTTTCTTCGTCACCGCGCGCACATGGCCTTTTCATCGCGGCGAGCGTGAAGGGTTCGATCGGATGGTCAAGGGGGACGAAGGCCTGCCGTTCTGGGAAGATTTCAATTTCGAAGCTGATCTTATGGTCCAGGAACCGGAAAAAATGCTCCCTGAATGGATAGCGGCGGGCATATCGCGGGCCGTCATTCATATCGAATCGAAGCATGATATGGCGACATGTCGGAGAAATGCGGGCGATCTCATGGAGCTTGGCATTGCGCTCAATATAGAAACGCCGCTCGCGCGCGTTGCGGAATACATTCCAGGCATCGATTATGTACAGCTCATGGGGATCGCGACCATAGGCAGGCAGGGCGAACCGTTCGATGAACGCGTACTCGCGCGGATCGCCGAACTGAAATCTCTCTACCCGGGTGTTACAATCCAAATCGACGGCGGAGTAAACAGGATGTCGGCGCCTCGTCTTGCGAAGGCGGGAGCCGATCGCCTCATCGCCGGCTCGGCGATATTGCGGAATGAAGACCCGAAAGAAGCCGTCAAAGAGCTCTCATCATTTTTCCCATGAACCTCAGCGACACGGACATTTCTGCGCTCGAAAAAAAAGCCGAAGCGGTCCGTGAAACCATAGTGCGAATGCTTGCTGCAGCAGGATCTGGCCACACCGCAGGACCTTTGGGAATGGCCGATATTTTCACCGCTTTTTATTTTCATATCCTGAACCACGATCCAAAAAATCCCGACTGGGAAGAGCGGGACCGTCTCATACTCAGCAACGGGCATATCACACCGGTCCGCTATGCCGCTATGGCGCACGCCGGATATTTCCCGGTGGAAGAATGCATGACGTTGCGCAAATTCGGATCGCGGCTTCAGGGCCACCCGGAACGCGACAAACTGCCCGGGCTTGAGACGACTTCCGGTCCTTTGGGTTCCGGTCTTTCGCAGGCCGCGGGCATCGCTTATGGCGCGCGGATGGATGCAAGAAAATTCCGCACCTACTGTTTTCTCTCGGACGGGGAACTGCAAGAAGGCAATTCGTGGGAAGGAGCGATGTTTGCCGGAGCGAACCGTCTCCACAATTTGACCGCGCTCGTCGACCGCAACAACATCCAGATAACCGGGGACACCGAAGACATCATGCCTTTGGAGCCTTTAGCGGATAAATGGAGTTCCTTCGGATGGCATGTACTCGAAATAGACGGACACAATATGCGCGAGATACACGATGCGGTCGAAGAAGCGAAGGCCATCATCGAAAAGCCGACGGTCATCATCGCGCACACGATTCCCGGCAAAGGCGTACACGATATAGAAGGCGACTACCGATGGCACGGAAATCCGCCCGGCAAAGGGCCGACCGATAAGGTGCCGGCAGACAAGCAGGAAGAAGTGTTCCTGAACGAGATACGGGAATCGGCAAAACGCGCATGATATACGAAAACGCAAAACTTTCTGACCAGGTATTCACCGATGGCATCGGCAAAGCGCCGACGCGGGACGGATTCGGCAAGGGATCCGTGGAAGCGGGAAAGAAAGACGATCGTGTCGTCGTACTTTCTGCGGATCTCGCCGAATCCACCCGCGCGGAATGGTTCAAGAAAGAATTTCCCGAGCGCTTTATCGAGGTCGGCGTCGCTGAGCAGAATATGGCGACGGTCGCCGCAGGACTTGCGAACTACGGAAAGATTCCTTTCATCACTTCCTACGCGGCATTTTCTCCGGGAAGGAATTACGAGCAGATACGCACTACGACCGCGCTGAACGACGTGCCCGTAAAAGTGTGCGGCATGCATGCCGGAATCTCAGTGGGACCGGATGGCGCCACGCACCAGATGCTCGAAGATATCGCTCTTATGCGCGCGATGCCGAATATGACTGTCATCGTCCCCGCCGACGCCGAAGAGGGAAGGAAGGCGACGTATGCCGCAGCATTCACCGGCAAGCCCGCATATCTGCGTTTCGCTCGGGACAAAACTGCTGTTTTCACCACGCCCGACACGCCGTTTGAGATAGGAAAAGCCTATTATCTCTGGAAGGGAGAGAAACCGAAGGTCGCGATAATCGGATGCGGGCATCTCTTATATGACGCGTTGCTCGCCGCGAAAACTCTCCAAGAAGCAGGGATCCAGGTTTCGGTCATCAACAGCCATACGATCAAGCCTTTAGACACTGGAACTATTCTTGCCGCTGCGAAGGAGGCAGGTGCGATCGTTACCGTTGAAGAACATCAGGCGGCTGGAGGCTTGGGAAGCGCCATTGCCGAATTCCTCTCTGAAACCCATCCTGTTCTCATGCGCTTTATCGCGATCAAAGACCGCTTCGGCCAGTCGGGAGAACCGAGCGAACTTATGAAAGAGTATGGACTTACTGCTGAAGATATCGCACAGGCGGTACGCGATTTAGCAAATCATGAAGCATAGGCCAAACTCAGCATCCGCTTTTTTCATCCTCGTGCTCGCTTCAGGACTCATTTGCTTTTTCGTTCTCTGGAAGCTCGGTATATTTTCAAATGCCGCTCCCGGCAGCGACAACAATTTAGGACATATACGGACGCTCGAAAAAGATCTGACTCAGGGACAATAATCCAAGAACTGTAACGCTGTTCACAGCGAGTAGCCGGCAGCCTTGCCATCTTCGTAAAAAACCCTTACGCCTTCGAGCGACGCTTCTTCGAGCGTTGAGCCGATAAGAAACGCTTTCTCCAATATTGCGGGCGGAACGGTGATTATCTCCGCGCCGGTTTCTTCCGCTTCATAGATGTTGTATACCTCCCGCGTGCTCGCCCATAAAAGCGCGGTCATCGGTTTTTCTTTCGTAATGGCTTTCGACTCTCTCATAAGAGCCATCGGATCGTAGCCCAGATCGGCTGCGCGCCCGGCAAAGACCGAAACAATCGACGGTACGGTGCTGGAAAGAGCGTCGACGGCTATCGCGACCTGTTCTTGGCTAAGTATCATCGTTATATTGAGCTTCACGCCGTCTCCAGAAAGCGCGCGAATGAGTCCGAAGGCGGATTCTCCTTTCGTGTTTGTGATCGGTATCTTCGCATATATGTTCTCTCCGAAGCCGGCGATGATGCGCGCCTGCCTCTCCATTTCCCCGAAATCGTCTGAAAAGACTTCGAACGAAATGGGCTTGTCAGGAATCGCAGCCGTCATTTCTTTCGCAAAGGCCGCATATCCTTCGACGCCGGCTTTCCGCATCAGCGTCGGATTTGTGGTGAACCCCCGTATGAGGGGATTCTTCGCAAGCGCGAGCATATCCTCCTTCTTCGATCCGTCCGCGTATATCTGCACGCGAAGCTCCGAAAGCGGTTTAGGTTTTTGCATGGTCGGTATGAGCCAAAATATTCTCAAGCTCGTCTTTCTTCAAGAGTCCCGCTTGGGCTCCTATCTTCTGTACCACATAGGCTGAATTGATGGTTCCTCGAAGCGCAGCGTCTTTGAGCGGCATCCCCATAGTGAGGTATGCCACCGTGGTCGATGCGAACGCGTCGCCCGCTCCCGTCCGTTGAAACGGTGGTTTTGGATCGGGGAACATAGGAACATGAAAAAAGGTTCCGTTCTCAAAAGCATCGACGCCCTTTACTCCGTCCGTAATCATGACGATCTTCGGTCCGAGCGCGTGGAGTTTTTTTGCCAACTCCAGCGTTTCCGTGCCGACCGCCATTCCAAGGATGCGCGCGGCTTCCTCCTTATTGCAGACGAAAAAATTACACCTCGCATACAGGCGCCCGAGGCGCTGTGGGCCCATCTGAATCTGAAACGTGCCCGGCTGAAATGCGAAAAACGTTTCGGGATTGGCCTCCAGGTACGCAGCTATCGCATCGTGATATGTTTCCGTTCCGTCCGCCAGCGAGGAAAGATATACCGTTTTTGCAGCCGGGGCGTCGGGAGGGAAGATATAGGGGTAATGCTGATGCTTCACCAGTATGGTTCGTTCGGTCCCGAACCACAGCACATAGTGATAATTCGTTGGAATGCCCGCATGTTCCACCACATGGGTAGCGTCGACGCCTTCTTCTTTGAAACGCTCTAGTATCCGCTCTGCCCGGTCGTCTTTTCCGATGTTGCTGATATAGGCCGTTTTGAGGCCAAGGCGCGCCGCCGCAACGGCGGCGTTCGCCGCATTGCCGACGCCATAGACTACGGTCGATGATTCGAAGGGTATTTTGTCGCCGAACCGCATGCAGATAGTGCAGTTTTCATTATTGATGTCGCAGTGAGCCTCCGCTTCCTTCAGCTTTATAAAATCATCAACCACCGTATCTCCGATCGAGACAAAATCCACTTTTTCCATAGGGCAATTGTACACCCCGTGAAGGGAGAGACTCCGCAGCGGGCGGGGTACACTACGTACTAATGGATACGCTGAAAAATGAATTGCAAAAAGCTGTCCGGGGCAGCGTCGATGATGCGCCGAAAACCCTCGAGGCAGCGAGCAGGGATGCGGGATTGTTTAAAGTCGTGCCTAAAGAGGTCGTTACGCCTCAGGACGCGCAGGATGTAGAAGCGCTCGTGCGATTCGTTTCGGAAAAGAAGCGGGCTGGCGAGCATATTTCCGTCACGGCGCGTTCTGCGGGAACGGATATGTCCGGAGGTCCACTCAATGATTCCATCATTCTCAACATGCTTGCCATGAACCGCTTACTCTCGCTCCAAGGTTCGGATGAAGGAGGTACGGCGGTCGTCGAGCCCGGCATGTATTTTCGCGATTTCGACAAAGAAACGCAAAAGAAAGGATTTGAATTACCGAGCTATACCGCGTCGCGCGAGCTGAATACCGTGGGAGGCATGGCCGCGAATAATTCCGGTGGAGAAAAAAATCTGAAATACGGTAAGACCGCCAGGTACGTGGAGGAACTCGATGTTGTTCTCGCCGACGGACGCGTGCACACCCTCAAAAAGCTTGAAGAAAGCGCGTTGAGGGAAAAAATGGCCGAACCGACCTTTGAAGGTCAGCTGTACGCGAAAGTTGCGAAATTAATCCGCGATAACGAAAAAATTATCGCGGAGAACGCGCCAAAGGTGGAGAAAAATTCTTCCGGATACGCACTTTGGGATATTGGAGATGGCGAACGCTCGCTCAATCTGGCCCGGCTCATGGTAGGAGCCCAAGGAACGCTCGGTATCATCACAAAAATTAAATTCAGGCTGGTCAGGCCGAAACCAAACGCTTCCATGCTAATCGTCTTCGTAAAGGACCTGCACGACCTCGGCACCCTGGTGCCTGCGGTCCTGAAGCATGCGCCGGATAGTTTCGAGTCTTACGACGATCATACCTTCGCCCTCGCGATAAAATATTTTCCCGAATTTGCCGCCCAGATGCGGACCGGCATGTTGTCTTTGGGATTCTCATTCCTGCCGGAATTGTGGATGCTTGCGACAGGAGGTATTCCGAAACTAGTTCTGATGATTGAATTCCGCGACCAATCACAAACAGAAGCACTTGCCAAAGCCGTGGCGCTTGCAAAAGAACTCCACGGTCTGAAGCTCCATGAAAAAATGCGCATTGCCGAAAATGAACGCGCCGCGCGCAAATACTGGACCATACGGCGCGAAAGCTTCAATCTTCTGCGGAAAAAGATACGCGGCATGCGCACCGCACCGTTCATAGACGATTTCGTCGTCCCTCCGGATTCGCTTTCGGAGTTCCTTCCGAAGCTGACGAACGTACTCTCGCGATACGACCTCATCTATACCGTCGCGGGCCATGTCGGCGACGGGAATTTCCACATCATCCCCCTCATGGACCCGAAACGTTCGGATGGAAAGGAAATCATTGAAAAGTTAGGCAAAGAGGTCTATGCCCTCGTCCTTTCTTATCGCGGTTCGATTTCGGGGGAACATAATGACGGCCTGGTCAGGACCCCGTACGTGAGCCAGATGTTCGGCTCAGAAATGGAAAAGCTTTTCGAAGAAGTGAAGAACATATTCGATCCTTTGAATATTTTTAATCCGGGAAAGAAAACAGGGACGTCCCTCGCGCAATCACTCGAACTTCTGGACCTTACCAAGTGAAGGGATACACCGAATTCATTGACTTTTCGAGCATTTTCCAGTTACACTTGCGAAACTATGGAATTGACGGCTACGAAACGCTTAACGAGCGGCAAAAGCGCCCAGAAACTTCGCGAAGAAGGCAGAATGCCTGGAGTCATGTACGGCCCCAAGCAGGCGGCTGTCGCGATAGAGATGTCCCTGAAGGAATTTACGAAAACGTTGGAGCAAGCGGGAGAATCGACCATCGTCGAACTCGTTGTAGACGGCGAAGGCCATACAGTCCTCATTCACGATATCGACCGCGATCCCGTTACCGATACGCCGCGACACGCAGATTTTTACGCCATCGTGAAGGGGCAAAAAGTACAGGTGGCCGTGCCGATCGAATTCACCGGCATCGCACCTGCGGTCAAAGAATTGAGCGCTAACCTCATAAAATCGCTGCACGAAATAGAAGTCGAAGCCGAGGCAACCAACCTTCCGCATGAGATAGAGGTGGACGTTTCCGGACTCGACCAATTGGACAAGCAGATACTCGCGGGCGATTTGCAGTTGCCGCCTGGAGTCATATTGATAACCGGTCCCGAGGAGGTGGTGGCGACCGTGATCGCCGCCGTCGAAGAAAAAGAAGAAGAGGTAGCGGCTGCTCCGGACATGTCAGCAATAGAAATTTCCGAGGAAAGAGGCAAGGGTGAAGAAGAACCGGGCACACCGGAAGAGGGATCGGAAAAGGAATAACGGACCCGCGTGAGCCGTTGTTATACTAAGAATCGTGAAAGCAAGGTTATTTTTCGTTGGCGCGCTAACGATCGGTGCTTTTTTGTTCCACCAGTTAGCCTTTGCCGATACGGCGACCTCTACCGATGACGTGGCATCGCGCCGCGCGCAGCTTCAGCAGGAGTTAGATCAGTTGAATTCGCAGATTGCAGCGCAACAGCAAGTGCTTGAGCAGGCGCAAAATCAGGGTTCTTCCCTGCAGCGCGATATCGCGGTTTTGAACGCCCAGATACAGAAAGACGAGCTTTCCATAAAAGCTCGAGACCTTAAGATCCAATCGCTGACTGGCGATATCGGGCAAAAGAACGACACAATCGTTTCCTTGGACAGCAAATTAGGACGCGAACAGCAGTCGCTCGCGGACATACTCAGAAAAACGAGAGCGCTCGACGAATATACCGTCGCGGAAGTCGTGCTTTCCTCGGAGAGCGTCTCGACTTTTTTCGAGGATCTCGATTCTTTCGCCTCGATAAAGGGTGCCTTGCAGCAGTCCTTCACCGATATCGGAAACACGAAAACGGAGACCGCCCAAGAAAAAACTGATCTTGAAGATAAGCGAGCAAACGAGCAGGAATTGCGGCAACAGCAGGTGATCCAGGAAAAACAGGTGCAGGCGAACAAAGCCCAGCAGCAGACACTACTTACGGCGGTTAAGAATCAGGCGAGCAAATACCAAAGCGCCATTCAAGCGAACCAGAAAGTGGTCGCCTCGATAGAGGCGGAGCTCTTCGCGCTTCGCGATACCGCTGCGATACCCTTCGGGCAGGCGCTTTCCTATGCCGACCTAGCATCGCAAAAAACCGGCGTGAGAAGCGCCTTTATTCTCGGCATCCTGAAGCAGGAATCCGATCTGGGCGCGAATATCGGGTCCTGTTATGTGACCGACATATCGACCGGCGCGGGCATCGGTAAAAATTCAGGCACCCCGTTCGCGAGTGTGATGAAGTCGCCGCGCGACACGCTACCATTTCAGGCGATTACCGGCGCGTTGGGCATTTCTTGGGCGACCGCGCCGGTTTCATGCCCGCAAGGGGGGGGATACGGAGGAGCGATGGGACCTTCGCAATTCATTCCCTCCACCTGGCAGTTGTACGCCGGCAGGCTCGCAAGCGCGCTCGGCGTAAGCACGGCCAATCCCTGGAATGCGAAGGACGCGATCATGGCGACCGCGATGTATCTTGCCGATATCGGGGGATCGGGAGGTAACTACACGGCGGAGCGGAACGCCGCATGCAAATACTATTCAGGACGCTCGTGCGACAACCGCACGCCAGCAAATCAGTTCTACGGCGACTCGGTCATGGATAACGCGGGCTACTTTCAGAACCAGATCGATATCGTAAAAGGATGAACCAGAGAATATTTTCCCTTCAGGAAATCAGGCGAGAGTTGCTTTTAAGGCTTTGTATGTTACCTTTTTGAAATGAAATCAGATATACATCCGGCGAACTACCGCCCTGTCGTCTTTCAAGACGCTTCTTCGGGCGCGCAATTCATCATAGGATCGACCGTACAAACCGATGCGGTAATTACCGTCGACGGCAAGGAATACCCGCTGTACGTCGTAGAAATATCGTCGGCATCGCATCCGTTCTATACCGGCAAGTCAACGACCTTGGACCGCGCCGGCCGCGTCGATCGTTTCCAAAAAAGGACCGCAGCGCGAGCAAAAGCGAAGAAATAAAGGTATCGCGCCGCACTCCCGTGCAGCGCGTTTTTTGATGCACTACTATGCCTGACATAGAAACATTCCGGCAGAATCCGAAAACCTCATACCTCGCCGCCGAATGGGACCGGCTCGCGAAAGAATTGGAGAGGATCGATACGATGGTCGCGGAAGACGCCTCTATTACTGAGCTGGCGGCAGAAGAAAAAAAATCTCTTATCGCGCAGCAACAGGCTCTTACCGACCAAATGTCGGCGATTCTGGCTCCGGAAGGCGTTGAAGAGGGGGGGGAGCCGGTTTCGGTCGTCATGGAATTCCGCGCTGCAGCGGGAGGAGACGAAGCCGCACTATTCGCGGCTGACCTCGCGCGCATGTATATGAAGTACGCGGCGAAACGCGGCTGGGACGTAAAGATACTTGAAGAAGATCTTTCCTCGATAGAGATAAAAGGGAAAGGAGTGTACGACGCTCTCAGGTACGAGACAGGCGTGCACCGCGTCCAGCGGATACCCGTCACCGAAAAATCGGGCCGCATCCATACATCCACGGCGTCGGTAGCCATCCTGCCGATTCGCAAGTTTCCGAAAATCGAAATCAACCCGTCCGATATAGAAATGGAATTTTCCCGCTCGGGCGGCGCAGGAGGCCAAAACGTAAATAAGGTAGAGACGGCCGTTCGCCTTATCCATAAGCCGACAGGCATTGATGTGCGCTCGCAGTCCGAGCGTTCCCAGAAGGCGAATCGCGAGAAGGCGATGCAAATTCTTGCCGCGAAACTGGAAACGTTCGAGGAAGAAAAAGCCGCGAAAGAGCATGCGGCCGAGAGAAAAGCGCAAATAGGTACCGGCGACCGCTCAGAAAAAATACGCACCTATAATTTCACCCAGGACCGCGTAACTGACCATCGCATCAAAGAAAGTTGGCACAACATCGAGGCGATTTTGGAAGGGGATTTGGATAAAATCTTGGAGGGCTTGGCCGCAGCGGCTTGACAGCTGAAAGGAGACAGGCTAATTTTCGAATATGACAGCGGCGCAGACATCCGTCTCACGCAACAGCGCTTTCGCGCCGCTTTTCTCCATTATCGTTTCCATAATCGGAGGGTAAACCTCCGATCTTTCACATAACCGTAATAGCGATTTTATCAGGCGGTTTTCGGCCGAATTAATCTTGTCTGTAAACCGTCTGGTTCGTTACCCCGACTTATCTGATCACTAATCTATCTCTAAATATGAAAGAAGGATTCCACCATCATGCTGATGTTGAGATGCACCTACGTGCCTTTGGCGATGACTCGGATTTAGCGGCAATGGTTTACGCCGATCCGGATAGGGAAAGCAGTGTGCAGACATTTCCTCACCTCGAATTACCAACAGAATTAGAAAATTAAATAATCTTAATCGCCGATTGCGTGGCTTAAAAGCGCATGTTACACTCCCGCGATGCCG
>JAFAQP010000017.1 GCA_019246385.1 Patescibacteria group bacterium
GCAGGCGCCGCCATGATCAAGGATCCCGTACGTGCGAAAGCGGTGATAGAAGGCGCGCTGCGTGGAGCGGGTGGACTGCCGGTTTCGGTAAAAACCCGCATGGGATACAACACGGACGAATTAGATAAATGGCTGCCGCATCTTCTAGAGACCGGTATTGCCGCGCTTACGCTCCATGCCCGCACGAGAAAGGAAATGTCTGCGGTGCCGGCGCACTGGGAAGCGGTCGCGCGCGCCGTGGCGCTTCGTGACAAGCACAATCCCGCCGTTCTTATTCTCGGCAACGGCGATACGAAGGATCTTCAGGATGCGAAAGCAAAAACGGAAGAGACGCGGGCGGACGGCGTCATGCTGGGGCGAGCGATATTCGGCAACCCCTGGCTTTTTAACCCGTCAGCCGCTCCGGCACTCCGCGAGCGGCTCGCCGTTATGATCGAGCACACGCAGCTTTTCTACGAGCTTTTCGTCGACCCGGCCTCAAGCGGTGCCCGCAAGAATTTCTCCATAATGAAAAAACATTACAAAGCGTATGTGAACGGTTTTCCAGGCGCTGCCGAACTCCGGGCGGAACTCATGACTGCCGAAAACGGCCAGGAAGTGGAAGAGATGACTAACGCATTCTTGAGCGCCTCTGAAACCGCTTCACAGCAAGGTTTTGCCGCGCCCTTGCATGAGAGCGGATAATGGTTTACCATTCTGCAAACTTACGATATGCCTTTTCATTCTTTTCAGTTCATCGTAGAGAAGAAGAAAGGAATTGCCGTTCCCCGCACCCTCCAGTTCTGGAGGGTTTTTTTTAACGTATGAAGCTCTATCTCGAAGACGGTTCGGTCATAGAAGGAAAAAGCTTCGGCGCGCAAAAAGAAGCATCCGGAGAAGTGGTGTTCAATACGGGGATGGTGGGCTACGTAGAAAGCCTTACCGACCCGTCATACGAAGGGGAGATATTGGTACTGACGTATCCCTTGGTGGGAAACTACGGCGTTCCGGATAAAAAATTTTTCGAATCATCGCGCATTCACGCTGCCGGGCTCGTGGTTGCCGAGTACAGCGAAACCTATTCGCACCATGCGGCGAAGCAATCCCTCGGCGGCTGGCTCAAAGCTTCCGGCGTTCCCGCGATAACCGGCGTGGATACGCGCGCGCTCACGAAAAAACTTCGAGAAGAAGGAGTCATGCTCGGCGCTTTGGCCGAAAAGAAGCCTCGGAATTTCAAGGATCCCAACAAAGAAAACTTGGGAGCCCGCGTTTCGATTCGGGAAAAGAAGATCTACGAGGGGTCCGGCGGACCGGTGATCCTCGCGATTGACTGCGGGATGAAGGAAAACATTGTACGCTCCTTCGTTGCGCGCGGCGCCACGGTGGTGCGCGTACCGTGGGATTTCGATTTCTCGAAAGAGCATTATGACGGGCTTTTTATTTCAAATGGTCCCGGCGATCCGGTGATGTACGGAAAGACTGTCGAGCGCCTTAAGGATGCGATGAAAAAAGACGCACCGATACTCGGCATCTGCCTCGGGATCCAGCTCCTTGCGCTTGCCGGAGGCGCCTCGACATACAAACTCAAATACGGGCATCGTTCGCATAATCAGCCTTGCCTCGTCGAAGGATCCGCGCGCTGCTACATCACTTCGCAAAACCACGGATATGCCGTCGCCAGGGATTCACTCCCCAAAGATTGGCGGGTGTGGTTCACGAACCTCAACGACAGTTCGGTCGAAGGAATAGCCCACATTCAAAAGCCCTGGCGAGCGGTCCAATTCCATCCGGAAGCAGCGCCAGGCCCCACCGATACCGGCTGGATATTCGATGAATTCCTCGCGGACGTAAAAAAATATGCAAAAAAACATGCGTAGCGCGAAGAAACCCAAGAACGTCCTCCTCCTCGGCTCCGGAGGACTCAAGATCGGGCAAGCTGGCGAATTCGATTATTCGGGCTCGCAGGCGATCAAAGCCTTGAAGGAAGAAGGAGTGCGGGTCATTCTCCTCAATCCCAACATCGCCACCGTGCAGACCGACAAGGCGCTCGCCGACGCGGTATATTTTCTTCCGCTTACCGCAGAATTTGCGACCGAAATCATCAGGAAGGAAAAACCGGACGCGATACTCCTTTCCTTCGGCGGGCAGACCGCGCTCAACCTCGGTCTCGAACTCGAAGAGAAGGGAGTCTTGAAAAAATACGGCGTATCAGTTTTGGGTACGAGCGTGTCGGCGATACGGGATACCGAAGACCGGGAGCGATTCGTGAATCGTCTGAAGGAGATAGGCGTCTTGACCGCGAAAAGTAAAGCGGTCACGAATGTCGCGGAAGGCATTGCCGCGGCAACATCCTTGGGATACCCCGTAATGATGCGCTCGGCCTTCGCTCTCGGAGGCGAAGGCTCGGGCATGATGAGAAACGAAAAAGATCTTGCCGAGAGGCTTGCGGAAGTGCTCCGCGTCGTTCCGCAGGTGCTTATCGAGGAATACCTCTTGGGATGGAAAGAGGTCGAGTATGAGGTCGTGCGGGACAGCGCAGACAACTGCGTCACGGTGTGCAACATGGAGAATTTTGATCCCATGGGCATCCACACCGGGGAATCGATCGTCGTCGCCCCCTCGCAGACGCTCTCGAACGAGGAATACCATCGCTTACGCGAAATAGCGATACGGACGGTGCGCCACCTTGGTATCGTCGGAGAGTGCAATATCCAGTACGCGCTCAACCCTAAAAACGGCGAGTACCGGGTCATTGAAGTCAATGCACGACTGTCGCGCTCTTCCGCGCTCGCGTCGAAAGCGACCGGCTACCCTCTGGCATTCGTTGCCGCTAAGCTCGCGCTCGGGTATGCGCTCACGGAAATAAAGAATTCAGTCACGAAGACTACGACCGCCTGCTTCGAGCCAGCGCTTGATTACGTGGTCTTGAAGATGCCGCGCTGGGATCTTGCGAAGTTCGAAGGAGCGGCAGTCCGGATCGGCACGGAAATGAAATCGGTGGGCGAGGTGATGGCGATAGGGCGCTCTTTCGAAGAAGTTCTTCAGAAGGCCATACGCATGCTAAAACGCGGCGCTGAAGGATTCGAGCCGAAGGACGGAGCGGATTATCTCGCGGAGATCCGCTTCCCGACGACCGAACGGATATTTGCGATAGCGCGCGCGCTTCATGCGCGGGTGCCGATTGAAAAGATACACGCGCTTTCGGGCATCGATCCCTGGTTTCTGGAAAAGATGCAGCGCATCGTGGAAATTGAGAGAATGCTCAGAAGAGAAGCATTGTCCCGGGAGATGCTCTTGCAGGCCAAGCGTGCGGGCTTTTCCGACATGCAAATAGCGCGGGCTCGCAAGACCACGGAAGAAAAAATACGAGCGCAAAGAAAACGCTACGGCATCGCTCCGGTTGTAAAGCAGATCGATACGTTGGCGGGGGAGTTTCCCGCAGCGACGAATTATCTCTATCTCACGTACAACGGAACGGAAAACGATGTCGAGAGAGGCGCGGGAGGCAAAAGCGTCATGGTGCTGGGTTCGG
>JAFAQP010000008.1 GCA_019246385.1 Patescibacteria group bacterium
AGAATTACTCCGGCGCCGAGAGCGGCAAATATGCCGCGACCATCCTTACGATGCGTTCGCGTCGGACGCGTTTTCCGAGTTGGCATTTTTTTTATCTTCAAGCGCCTGAATAAGCCAGATGCGCTCCTGACGGACGAGAAATCCCAACAAAATTATGGCGAGCCCGAATATAACGGCAAGGACACTGGGCGTAGGAGCGGGAAAGCCGGTCGACGGAAGAAAAGCTACCAGTATTCCGAGCACCATGATGAGAGATCCTTTCGACATACCGGAAGTGTAGCACGGAGGCCTTACTTTACGGGGCCCAAAATGAGCACGAATTCCCCTTTTCCGGAAATTTTTTCCTCCATAAAGCGGCCTCGTAGCTCTTCCACCGCCCCTACGGCTATTTCTTCAAACATCTTCGTCATCTCGCGCGCAATGACGAGGCGCCGCTCCGGAACCCGAGCGGCAAGCTCGCCGAGAAGCTTTGCGGCTCGATGCGGCGATTCATACAGAACAGCAGTGCGCGCGGTGCGGGCGACTTCGTCGAGCACCTTTTGCCGGCCTTTTTTATGCGGAGGAAAACCGAAAAAGACGAATTCGTCGGCATTCATGCCCGAAACCGAAAGCGCGGCAGAGACTGCGGAAGGCCCCGGTATGGGAACGATGGATTTTTCTCCGGCGCGAGCGCGGACTTTCTCTACGAGATACGCACCGGGATCCGATATGCCGGGAGTGCCGGCATCGGTAACGAACGCGATCGCTTCGCCGTCCGCCACCAGTTCCAGGACTTTTTGGACGGCTCGCTCGGAAGAGCGCGCGTGGAGAGAAAACATGGGTTTGCGTATCTCGTAACGGGCGAGAAGCTTCGCCGTGACGCGCGTATCTTCGGCTACGATGCGGTCGACGCTTTTCAAAGTTTCAAGCGCCCGAAGGGTTATGTCTTTCAGGTTTCCTATGGGCGTCGCGACGACGTACAGCACTCCTGCCATTCCCGCATTGTAGACTGCGGGGCAATAGGGCGCTATGTACTTTCAGAGTTACGACCGGAGATCGTGTTCCAATTTCCGCTCCTGGTCCCACGCACCAGTTTCGTAGATAAGGCGTCGCGCATCGGCGACAGCTTCCTCCGCGCGTTCCGTATCTTTCATTTTCGAATAGTGCTTCGCGAGCGCGCGGTACACGCGTATCGCTTGATACTCGTCTTCTTCTTCCACTTCCGGCGCAAGCTCTTCTATGGCTTTCACTGTCGTTTGAACTTCCCCTACCGGAACGTTCGTGTGCTCAAGTACGTTCGCCTTGCCGATTAAAAGCAGCGCTTTCGTGTGTATGGGCGCAGTGCCTTCTTCTTCAAATTTCCGCAAGCCTTCCTCTATGACAGTGCCTGCTTCTAGATAGCGCCCCGCTTCGCGAAGAATGCTCTGCCGTACGTCAAGTTCCGCCGTCGTCATCGCGCTTTTGCGCATGTCTGCGAAAGTATCAGATATTTCTACCGCTTTTGCGAGATACCGGCGATAGCCCTTTTCGTCGCCTTCGGCCTTCAGGCGCCCCGCATAGCTGTATACGGCGCTTGAAAACGAGCTTCCGTTCAACTGTCCCTGGCGGTACCGCGCCTCAAGCTCGGCTATATCAGCCGCCTCATAGTCTCCGGTCCATATCCGCTGGCGTATCGTCTGCGACATTCCGTATCCCATATTTTTATTGAATTAAATTAATTAGCGTGGATAAGTCGGACGGCTATTTTATAAATATCTCCGGCTCCCATAGTGAAAATAATACTGTCTTTTGATGAAAGTTCTCTGAGGCGCTCGTACGCCGCTTCTAATGACGGCAGAGCTTCCGCTTCCTTACCTTGGCTTCGGATCTTTTCCGCGAGCGCCTCGCTCGTTATGCCCGATATAGGCTCTTCGCGGGCCGCATAGATTGGCGCCAGAAGAACGAGGTCGGCATCCGAGAAAGACGCGGCAAACTCTTCCATGAGGTCGCGCGTCCGCGTATAGAGATGCGGATGAAAGGCGACGATAATTTTTTGGCCCGGAAATTTTTGCCTGGCGGCCCTCAGGGTAGCGGCGATCGCTGTTGGATGGTGTGCGTAGTCGTCATACACGAGCGCGCCCTCTTTGGTGGTTCCTTTCTTTTCAAAACGCCGCCACGCGCCCTTGAAAGAAGAAAGACTTCGATCAATGGCCGCTTCGGGAATATCGGGAAATAACGCCCGCGCGGCGGCTTTCGCCGCGCGGGCGTTCGCGATATTGAATTCTCCCGGAATTTGGAGATTGGGCACATTTTGTTTCGTGTAATCGATGACCCGGCATTCAGCTTTTGCGGCAATTGGCGCGATGTGCGGATGAGCGGAGTCCGTGATAAGGGCCCCTTCTTTCGGCAGAGCGGAAACCGCTCTCTCGAACGTTTTCTGCAATGCCGAAAGCGAAGGAAACCAGTCCGTGTGATCCCATTCGACGTTCGTGATAACGAGCACTGAAGGCGTGAGGTCGAGGATGTGATCTTTGTATTCGCACGCTTCAACAACAAAAAGTTTCTCACTCCCCTCAAGGAAATTGCTTTCAAATTCCGGAATAATGCTCCCGATGACCGCTGTCGGGTTTTTGCCGCTTTGCTGCAACACCTTGGCAAGCATCGCCGTCGTGGTGGTCTTTCCGTGCGTTCCCGCTATGGCTATCGTGTATTTGTCTTTCGAGAATTCTCCAAGGCCCTCAAAGTACGACACTTCTCTTAACTTCAGTTCTTTTGCGCGCACGCGTTCAGGATTGTCTTCCCACACCGCATCGCTGTAGACGACAAGGCCGGCATCTTTCGGCACGTTATCCGCCTTTTGGCGGATTAAAACTCGAACGCCTTTCTTTTCCAGAAGGTCCGTCGTTGGGGAGTTTTCCCTATCCGAGCCGGAAACCTCATGGCCTTCGGAAAGATAGAGCTGCGCCAAGGCGCTCATGCCGATTCCTCCGATACCGATCATATAGATCTTCATAGCGTTTCGAGAAGCTCCGTAAACTGTCGTCCCCTGTCGAATTCGTTTTTAAACATGCCGAAAGAGGTAAATGCCGGACTGAAGAGTAGGATATCGCCTTTCGCTGCGGTCGCTATGGCGCCTTTCAGCGCGGGCGCGATGGCATCATATGTTCTTGATACGCCGGGGAGACGCGCAGTTCCCGTTCCAGAGAGATAAAACACTTCTTTCGCATGAGCTTCTATCGCTCTCGGAAGTTTTGAAATGTCGAGCCCTTTGTCCGTTCCTCCGGCGATAAGGATTATATTTTTCTTGCCTTCAGGATCAAGAGCCTCCAAAGCTGCTATCGTTGCTTCCGGCGTCGTTGCGGTCGTATCGTTATAGATCCGTACGCCGCGAAGTTCCCGCACGAATTCAAGTCTTCCCGGCACACTGGTAAAATTTTCGACCGCTCTTTTGATTATCTCCTCATCTATCCCGAGAACGCGGGCGGCTTCTATGGCGCACTGAGCGTTCAGTTTATTGTGCGCGCCGGGAATAGAGAGCGTCCATCCTTTCGGAAATTTCGAAGCGCTCGCCGTGATCAGATGCGAAACGATCATTCTTCCGTATTTTTCTTTGAGAAGCGCCGTGACTTCTTCTCCTGCAATGAGCGTATCTTCCGGTTTCTGGTGAAGAAATATCTGTGCCTTGTCTTCCAAATATGCATCCATATTCCGATAATAGTTGAGATGGTCCGGCATGAAGGTAGTAAACACGGAAATATTCGGACTTAATTTCGCTTCGCCGAAGCCCTGGCACTGCCAGGAATCGAGCTCCATGAGCGCAATCGATTCATCGGTGACACGGGGAAGGAACGCGAGAGTGGAAACTCCTTGCACATTGCCACCGAGGAGCACATCCATGCCGGAAGCTTTCATAATTTCATATATCAAGTGCGTTGTGGTCGACTTGCCGCGCGTACCCGTCACCCCTACCAAAGGAATTCGCGCAATTTCTGCGAACCAGCTTGCGCTCATCTTTACCGGTATCCCGTTTTTTCGCGCTTCGGCGATGTATGGAGAATTGAGAGGTACGCCCGCAGCTTTCAAAATGAAATCACGCTCTTTAAAGTCGGCCAGATCGTGACCGCCGAGGCGATAGGTGATGTCCTTATACGGCGCGAGCTCTGCTAATGATTCCGCAAGGGCTTGCTCGTCTTTAAGGTCGGTTACGATAAGTTCCGCGCCTTGCTCAGCAAGAAACTTCGCATCCCCCACCCCGCGACCGAGAAGTCCCAATCCCATAACAGTAATTTTCTTTTTTTTGAATATCCCTTGATATGCCATGTCGCTATTTTGCTCTTGCTGCTCGAGAGACTACAAAAGACGAGACGGCTATTGCAACCAGAACGAAAAATACCGTGTCTTCAATAGGAAAATTGAATATCCAAAGCCCCAAAATACGATCCGTTCCGAAAAACCACGCATGCCAGGATTCAGCAATAGGATCTACCGCAATTTGATATGCGATCGCGATAACAGAAGTTATTGCGATGATTTTTCTATTCTTCCACAGAATCGGATAGTATCGAACCCACAAAATGCCAATAGCCAAAAGGGTGAAGACCAGCATCCATACCATATATGTGTAAACGCCGAACATATTCACGCGGCAATTCCGTTTCGGTCATAGAGTAATGCCGATATGGAAGCGAATAATACGCTGACTGAAATGATAAAAAAGTACTCCTCGATGGGCAATTCACCTATCCATAGACCGGCTATGAAAGGTTTCTGAAAGTACCAAATATGCTCTCGGACTGAAATAATATCCCAGGGTATAGAAAAAAGCAGCGAGCCTAATGGGGCGAGTGCGACCGCTTTCCTGTATCGCCATAATGTAGACCCGAAAACTGCCCACAAGAGAGCCGCTGGAAATATGAAAAAACACAGAAGCCAGATCAGATAGGAATACGCCACTTTGCTATTGTTTCAAAACCTGAAGTGTTTGTCACTTAAGAGCTTCGAGAGAGAGCACCTCTGCCCTATAGGCTCGCCATGTGGGAAAGGTGGGCGTGAGAGGACTCGAACCTCCAAGGATTGCTCCATGCGCTTCTGAGACGCACGCGTATACCAATTCCGCCACACGCCCGAATGAAGAGCGCAAACTTGCTTACGCCCGTGGCTTATCTATACCATTCCGTCGCAACTCCAGGAAATCGATCTGTGAAATCCTCAAACATCACTCCTGCGGTAAGTTCAGCCCCGGCGCCCGGGCCCCGCGCTATCACTTTTCCGTCTACACGCAAGAGGTTGTGAGGCCCCCTTGGTAGCCACGGAGCGTTCGTGTCCTCAATAAAGCCGGCTTCAATGCCTTCACGGGTGATGCGCACGACACAGCGTTTAGTTGCCAAACATTTTTCCAACTCGTCATCGCTCTCAGGAACGGCAAGCATGATATCTTCCGGCTTTACTTTTTTTTGAAGCATTCCGGAAGCATTTGCGACAATAGCTGCTTTACGCTTCCAATCGTCAAATTCGTCTTCAAGCGTTTTTCGTGGAGTACCGTTGTCGGTTTCAGCAAAGCCGCGCTTCACCGCATACCTCACTGCTTCTTTAACCGGCACGCCGCGACTGGCTAAGTCGCAGACTAAATTGGTCGTACCGTTCAGAATGCCAACTATTTCCTGCATTACTTTTCCTTCGCGGTCGTACTCGCCTTTCAAATTAAACATTTCTTTGAGCATACGGGTGGGGGCGCCAACGGTAGCGGTAATAGACAGAAGGTCGGCATTTTTTTCTACGAGATCCCATCGTGCGGCAACGAGGCCTTTTGCTGCGGTAATGACCGGCTCACGGAGATTAAGTATGGGTTCGACATACGTGCTCTCTATTTCTCCTTCGCCTTCCGTAGGAAGCGCATTGAACGTAGCGTGCGCCTGAAGTGCGTAGATAGGCCACTGCGACAAATCATTTATTTTTTCTATTTTCCCTTCCCCTCTTTGTCTGTACACTCCATCGCTTTTAATGATCGCAACTATATCGATGTTATTTTCGCTAAGCAGGCGCACTAACGCTTTACCGACCTTGCCGTTCCCAAGCACCAATACCCGTTGTTCCCAGATCTGCTTTGCAGCCTGAACGATCCGCGGTTGCTCCTCGTGTACGCGCTCTCTTTGGAGAGTAATCATAAAAAAAGGAAAATACCACAATATGGATATTTTGTAAATGTCTAGAACGATCCAATACGATACCGATAGGGCTTCTTTGCCCACTCCCCTGCATAATCAACGCCGACGCGCGGTCCAGTGATTATTTTTCTTTTCGGAACAATCTCTCCTCTATCTTCTATCCAAAGTCCGGACGCGGGAACAGCGGCTTTCATATTGAGCGTCTTATCGATCGCTAATTTTTTCGTAAGGCGCCCCGGTCCCACGATTCCTTCGACGCCGCGTATGAGAACTGCAGAAGGTATTCCTTCACGTCGCGCCACGATGTTGAGCATATAATGCATGCCGTAAGTGAAATAGACGTACCAAACCCCAGGCGGTCCGAACATGACGGCAGTGCGTGCGGTCTTTCCGTGCCTGGCATGGGAAGCGAGATCATAGGGCCCGAGATACGCTTCCGTTTCAGTGATTCTCGCCGCTACCTTCTTACGGCCTATACTTCGGACTAGATATTTTCCTAAAAGCTCTTTCGCGACGATGCGCGCATCGCGCTCAAAGAAATCGCTTGCAAGCGTCTTCATATTCACCCAAGGCTTTTTCTTAACCGACCGGAAGCAGCAATAGCTTCCCCAATCGTTTTTCCTTTTCGAAACCGATGATACGCCTTCGCGCTGATCTTTGCGTGCGCGAGTTCACTGCGCGTCTTCGGTCCGAATTCTATGCCTAAGTACGCTTCCGCGAGAAGAACGTCTTTTTCGATCGCCTTCCAAAAACGGTTCGCGCGAGCCAATTGATGCAGGTTTTCCTTATTGAGATATTTCCCGGCACATTCGAGGTCTGGACGAAGATTCGTATAATACTTTTCAGTATCGATACTCGCTCGGGCCGCGGCGGCAAGCCCACGGCCAGTGCCGATGAATTCAGGCGGAACGCCAAGCGTATACAGTACGGCGGTAAACGGTATGGCGCGGGGCAAGCGCTTCTTTCCGATTGAACGCGAGTATCCGAAAAGCCCTGTATGCAGTTTCCGCTCGCGTCTGGCAGGGACCTGCGACGAAAGCCTATTAAGAAGATGCGCGAGCCCTTCGACAGTTTTTCTATAGGGAGCCGAAAACAGCGCGCACAGAGCCGCCGCTTCTTCTACCTCGGAATCTCGGTAACGCAAAGGGCGGGTCCGCTGAAGGCGTTCATTGAGGATTCGTATAGCCTTTTTAACGAGGGGCAAAGGAAAGTCGTAGCGAAAGGCCGATTGCACATACACCGTCCTCATTCCCGGATATTCGCGCATGAAATTCTCTATGCGTTCCGGAGAAAGGCTGCCGCGAAACGGCAGCGTACCTACTCCTATCGCCGGATATACGGGAATATGCTCTTCGCTCGAAAAACGACTGAATTCCGAGAGGGCTATCTTGCCTGCAATAACGGCGGCAACGAGGCCAGAATTCAGGGCCGGATCACTTCGCGCGATATGGAGCCGCAAATAGTCCGGCTTTTTCCTGAAATGCCGGTTGTGAAGGACGACGTATCTTCTTAAAAGCTTGCGGGAATTAATAAGATCATCGATGCCCTCGAAAAGTGGCAACACATTGAGATATCCCGAATGAGCCGTGTCGCCAAAAAGGCCCTGCTCGAACTTTGCGAGCTTTTCGAACGTTGTTTGGATATGGAGCAGGTCTTCCGCAGAGTTCGTCATGGGAAGAATGACTTCGAACAACGGCGGCGCGTGGATCTGTAAGTCGCGCGCAAAACTTTCAGCGGTCAAAATTCCCATCATTGCCCGCGCGAGGCTATAGCCCCGCTCATGCCAAATATTCGGAATGCGGAACGTGAGAAATTTATCTTTTCCGAGCTGGTGCGTTTTGAAAAAGGAAAGGTAGGTGCTGAAAAGGCGGTCGATAATAGCTTCATCAACATACTTTCCCTCCCAATCCCACATAAATTCCTGGCAGTCGAGATCGCGGAACGCCGAATAACATTCTTCCGTCTCATCGCGGGTCGAAACAAACGCGTTCCTGTCTTTTTTCCAATACGGCGCTGAGGCGTTATCAGGATGCTGGGTCGCCATCGTCGCCGGAATACGGCGCCTCATGGAAGTGCTGAAGCGCTCTCAGCGAGAGCCGATATGAGCGCGTTGTATTCTTCGTCTGTGTGCGCGGGAAAATTGCCGATGCGTACGTGATGTTCTGCATTTTCTCCGTATCCTGTTCCAAGCATAAAGCCTTTCCCCTTCAAGTGCTCGATAAGCCGCGCGGAGCCGCCGGGAATCTCAGCGGCGATGGTGGTCCGCGACCACCCGTCCTTTTCTTTGATAAAGGGCGCGAACGGGCTTCCTTCTAGGAAGGAGTACAGCTTTTCGGCTCTTTGCTCCACGCCCTTACGCAGGGCGCGTACTCCAATCTTTTCCATGTCCGCAAGTACCTTGTCGAGCAGATAAATCCCGAGGATATTCGGTGTTTCAGGAGCCTGTCCTTGGTCGGCGTATTTTTTAAGCTCTAAAAAAGTATGGTAACTGCCTATCGACATGCGTTCGGACAGGCTGAGCGCCTTCGCCATTGCGCGCGGTCCGACAAAAAGCACTCCAAGGCCGGACGGCAGCCCGAATCCTTTCTGCACGGAAAAGAAGACCATGTCGACGGCGCTCCAATCCACTTCCGCGATAGGGGCTGACGATACGATATCGACGCCGATAAGCGCATCTGGGTGGCGTTGGTGAAGATCTGCGATGTCGGCGAAACGCAGTTCCCCGCCGGTCGATGTCTCATTCTGAGTGACGCAGATAAGTTCGACATCGGAAGAAAAACTGATGTTTTTAAGGTCCGGAATATGCCCTTCCGGCACGGCGGCTTTCTCGGGTTTTCTTCCCAGTTCGTAGGACATTTTTTCCCATCGTCGGGAAAATGCCCCGTGGACCACGTGGGCGCTTTTTTCTTCGACGCAGTTCTCAACGATGCGCTCCATCGCCTCAGTCGCGCTTCCTAAGAAAAAGACCTCATAATCCTGCGGCATGCCGAGAAGCGAGCGCAATTTCGATGCGGCTCCCCTATAGTATCCGGCGAACTCTTCGCCTCGATGCGATATCGAAGGTATGTTTCTCTCGAACGCCTCTGTCGCGTATGCGACGACGCCCGGATAGAGTTTTGCGGGGCCGACGGTGAAATATATATCGTTTCGTGGTTTATCCATGTTCAGTAGAGGGTGCGGACCCGGATGGTTCCTGGAATGGCATTAAGTTTCTCAATAACCAACTCTTCATAAGTAGTGCTCGCATCAGTTATAACGTATCCAATTTCCCGCGTTGTACCAAGGTACTGGCCGAGGATATTTGCTTTGTTTTCCGTCATTATATTGTTGATAGAAGCAAGGACGCCCGGCTCGTTCGCGTGGATATGAAGAAACCGGTGCGCTCCTTTGAGAGCCGGGAGCTGCAGATTGGGAAAATTTACCGAAAGCGACGTATCTCCTGTATCAATGAACGACATGAGCTTGCGCGAGAGGTAGCGCCCTATGGCTTCCTGCGCTTCTTCGGTCGAGCCGCCGATATGCGGCGTCAGTATGACGTTCTTTAGACCCTGCAGGGGCGAGCAAAAATCCGTAGTACCTCCTTTTGGTTCGCGA
>JAFAQP010000035.1 GCA_019246385.1 Patescibacteria group bacterium
GTCCGCCCGCGTCTCTTCCGTTTTTGCTTTCGCATCCTGAAGATCCTTCGTATCGCCGTTGCCGAGAATAAGAACGGCGGGATTGTGCTTGTCACGAAGCGTCACGGCGCGCGTGACCGCTTCCCAGTGCGCCGGCACCGCAGACATTTCCTTTCTCGTACGGGCATGGAGCGTAAGCGCGACAATACCGGTCTCTAGAAGATGCGGCAGCCATTTATCTAATTCGTCCGTGTTGTATCCCATGCGAGTTTTTACCGAAACCGGCAGTCCACCGGCTCCACGCAGCGCGCCTTCTATCACCGCTTTCGCACGTACGGGATCCTTGATCATGGCGGCGCCTGCGTGCTGCCTTTCTATCGCGCGGTCGGGGCAGCCCATATTGATGTCGATGCCGTCAAACCCGAGCTCTTGTGCGAGATTCGCCGCTTCTTCCATATGCGCCGCATCACCGGTAAAAAATTGCGCCACTATTGGCCGCTCATTCTCGGTGAACAGGAGGTCCGCGAGAAGTTTTTTCTTTCCGGCAGGAGGCGCAAGCGCCAGGCCGTCCGCCGATACGAACTCGCTCCACATAACGGGCGGCTTTCCGTACCGCGCGATTATGCGCCGGAAAGCCGCATCGGTTACGTCCGCCATCGGGGCAAGCACGAACAGTGGCTTTTGAAGGACGTTCCAAAAACTCATCGGAAAACTATAGCAAAGTCTACTTGAACTTTACGTATACTTTGTCCCCGAACCGGAAATCCACGTATTCGAATTGGGGATGGGTCTTAAAGTCCTCTGAAGCGAACACGGATGCGATGTCTTCCATCATAAGCTGCCGATTGGCGCTCTCGGTAAAGCGAAGTTCTCCTCCTTCTTTGAAATCCAGGGCGACATTCCCTTGCGGATCCACGCTCACCGTTTCCGGGGTCCGGTTGAGAGAAGCGGCGATATCTGCGACCGTCTGCGAAAGCGGACGGAAGTTTCCGTTCAGGTAACGCGTGCCGATTGGCTCGCCCTCAATCATGCCGTAATACCTGACAAGCGTAGGATCGCCCGGATCTTTGACGAATATGAATCCGCCGGAATCGACTGCGTAGCATGAAGCGGTCGGACTCTCTGTGGGGGTATTGCACCAAAGCGCTGCTGGCTTGCGTTCGGTCACCTTGATATCGAGAGCGGTCAGATTTTGTCGTGCGATCGATACGTCGGCGACTGGAGGGAACGCCGCGAGTATCGCTCCCCTTACATTCGAAACGGGGGCCACTATGCCATTATCGCGCGGAATGATGAAGGCATATGAGCCCGCGAGTTTGTCGTATGCGACTTTTTGAATATCGGCTGCATTCACGATATTCGTGCCGGATACGGTTATCGTCCGTATGGTGAAAGCGGGAAGGCGGGACACGTAGAAAAGGAGGCCGAGCGATGCGAGAACCACGGCAGTCCCGGCGACTACCTTCACCTGCATGAGCTTTCGCCGCCTGTCTTTCAGGCGGAGTTTCGGCTGAGTCGGCGTCGCCATAGCGTTATCTCCTTATTATATCTTTATTGAGATACGACTGGAGGACTTTTGGAACGCGGACCGAGCCGTCGGGCTCCTGATAATTCTCGAGGATCGCCGCGAGCGTACGGCTCATCGCGACCAAGGTCGCATCATTCATATGCACGTGCTCAAGAGAGCCGTCGCTGCGCTTGACCCGTGTGTTCAAGCGCCGCGCCTGATAGCCTCCCATGTAATCCGACGTATGGGTTTCGCGATACGTTCCTTGTCCTGGCATCCACGTTTCCATGTCAATGCCTCGCTGGTCTGGAGTACCCTGATCGCCCGTCGATTTTATTACTACTTGATACGGGAGGCCGAGAAGCGCTAGGAAATGTTCCTGGATCGCCACGAGAAAATCCTGTTCCACATATCCCTCTTCCGGCTTCGTAAAGCTCTCCATTTCAAGTTTATCGAAATGGTGCATCCGTATGATGCCTTTCGTGTCCTTGCCATATGTCCCCGCCTCTCTGCGGAATGCGGGCGAATAGCCCGCGTAGCGGATCGGGAGAGTGCTTTCCGGTATTGATTCGTCCATATGCAAGGGGCCGAGAGTGTGTTCCGCGCTGCCTATGAGCACAAGATCATCTTTCTCAAATACATACCGTTGGTCCATGGGATGAAGACGTGCCATACGGTTCATGACACCTGTTTTCATCATGTAGGGCGGAATGACCGCCACGAAGGGC